>CAJEZV010000004.1 GCA_903995005.1 uncultured beta proteobacterium | reverse complement strand
CATGTTGAGGCCATTGCCAACGTGAGCCCCAATCCCAAGGGTTGTGCTGTATTGGATACTCGCAAGACTATTCCGGGATTACGCCAGGCTCAAAAATACGCTGTGCGCATTGGCGGTGGCCAAAACCAACGTCTTGCTCTTTGGCATGGGATTTTGATTAAAGAAAATCACATCGCTGCTGCTGGTAGTGTCACTGCGGCACTTCAAAATGCCTCTGCTCTTAATGCTGGGGTAGATATTCAGATTGAGGTTGAGAATTTTGCTGAATTAGAAGAAGCCCTGGCTGCAGGAGCCAAAAGTATTCTGATTGATAATTTCACCACAGATCAAATGAAAAAAGCGGTCAGCCTAACTGCAGGTCGCGCATTACTAGAAGCTTCTGGTGGCATCAATCTAGATCAGATGCGCGCTATTGCTGCTACCGGTGTTGATCGCATTTCTCTTGGGAAATTAACCAAAGATGTCCATGCGATTGATTTTTCGATGCGGATTCTGGGTTAATCCTTAAGATTCTTTTGTGTTTTCTGCGCCTTCAGATTGAGGCGTCAGAATAGTTGGATAAGAAACCGCCCAAGTGCCTGGATAATCACGGCTATAGTGCAGCCCCCTACTCTCTCTTCGCATCAGGGCTGATCTAACAATCAGCTCCGCGCACTCTAGTAAATTACGTAACTCAATTAGATCTCGCGTTACCTTAAAGTTGGCGTAATACTCTTGCACTTCGTAGCGAAGTAACTTGATACGATGTAATGCGCGCTCAAGTCTTCGATTGGTTCTTACAATACCAACATAGTTCCACATTAAAGAGCGCAACTCATCCCAGTTATGTGCAATGACTACCTGTTCATCTGCATCCTCTACTTGACTCTCATCCCAAAGGGGTAGAGTCGGCATTGCTGGAGCCTTAAGTTCAGAGATATCTTGTGCAGCCGCTTTACCAATAACTACACACTCCAATAATGAATTACTTGCTAAGCGATTGGCGCCATGGAGCCCAGTATATGTAGCTTCGCCAACTGCATATAAGCCTGGTAAATCTGTTCTGCCTTTCAGGTCAGTAACCACACCCCCGCAGGTATAGTGCGCAGCAGGAACTACTGGTATGGGCTCTTGGGTAATATCCAAACCAAGACTTAAGCAACGGGCATAAATCATAGGGAAGTGTTCTTTGATAAAGACTTCGCCTAAATGCGTAGCGTCAAGATGAACATAATCTAAACCGTGCTTTTTCATTTCAAAGTCAATGGCACGGGCAACAATGTCGCGCGGTGCCAACTCTTTGCGCTCATCATGAGACTGCATAAAGCGAGTTCCATCAGGCAGTTTTAATAAGCCACCTTCACCGCGCATCGCTTCCGTAATGAGGAAGGTACGGTCACTAGGGTGATACAGGCAAGTGGGATGAAACTGAATAAATTCCATATTACCCACTCGGCAACCTGCACGCCAGGCCATGGCAATACCATCTCCAGTGGCAGTATCTGGGTTACTGGTATATCGATAGACTTTACCAACACCACCGGTTGCCAGTACTACAGACTTGGCTGGAATAGTCTCAACACGATTATTTTTAATGTCTAGGGCATACACGCCATAACAACGATTCGGTTTATTGCGCTGTGTCTTTTCATCAAGATGACGATTCGTAATCAGGTCAAGCGCAATCCAATGCTCGAGGATTTGAATATTTTTATGGGCTCGTGCTTTATCAAGTAGCACTTCGTGAATAGCCTTACCTGTTGCATCAGCAGCGTGCGCAATACGACGATGACTATGCCCACCTTCACGAGTGAGATGTAATCCCATTGGGCCAGTCTCATCAGCAGTAAATGGCACACCCTGCTCTACCAGCCATTTAATGGCATCCGCACTTTCTTCAGCAATATAACGTGCAGTAGATTCGACTACGAGACCTGCTCCTGCATCAATGGTATCAGCCACATGAGAATCAATACTGTCATGCTCTTTATCAACCACCCCAACGATGCCGCCTTGTGCCCATGCAGTCGCTGCCTCACCCAAGCCTCGTTTTGCCATGAGGATCACCGGCTGAGACTCAGCCATATGCAAGGCAACAGTTAAGCCAGCAAGGCCTGCGCCAATAATGAGGACAGGTAAGTCAGCTTGAGAATTCGCGGGAGATGGTTTTGAACTGGCCATGGAAGGTCAATTCTACTGGTCAATTCAAATCCAGGTAGAAATACAAAAAGGCTCCGATATTGGAGCCTTTTTGCAATTTCAGTCTAAGTGAACGCAACTCTTAGGCGGTGATGGCCGCCTTATTGAGTTTAGGATCATTAGTGCCGTATCCCATTACCTTGGCTACCTGCCCACCCTTTGCCAGTTTGACTGCGCAATACTTAAATTCTGGAATCTTGCCGAAGGGATCCAGGGCAGGATTGGTGATTAAGTTGGCTGCAGCTTCATAGTACGCAAACGGAATAAATACTACCCCTCTTGGTGTGCCGTCATCTCTGCGCACATGAATACCCACTTCACCACGACGAGACTGAACAGTAATCACATCTCCAGCTACAACACCAAGCTGAGTCATATCTTCACCATTCATCGAAACAGTAGCCATGGGTTCAATTGCATCCAGGATAGTGGCGCGGCGGGTCATACTGCCGGTGTGCCAATGCTCTAACTGGCGACCAGTAATGAGAACGAATGGATATTGGTCGTCTGGTCTTTCGTTAGCAGGAATGATGTCTGCTGGAACTAGCTTGACCTTGCCATCTGCAGTTGCAAAGGCATCATCAAATACGATTGGGCGGCCCGGATCTTCTGCAGAAAGACATGGATAGGTAACGCTCGATTCTTTCTCAAGGCGCTCCCAGGTAATACCATTGATTGCACCATGCATCGCCTGGCGCATTTCATCATAGACTGCTGCAACACCAGCATCGGGTCCCTGGTAATTCCAGTTCAGGCCCATACGCTTGGCAATTTCTTGAATGATCCACAAGTCTGGCTTTGCATCGCCTGGTGGCTCAATCGCTTTTTTGCCCATTTGCACCATACGGTCGGTATTACTTGCAGTACCCACCTTCTCTGGCCAAGCGCTAGCTGGCAAGACTACATCGGCTAGGAGTGCTGTTTCTGTCATGAAGATGTCTTGCACTACCAAATGCTCAAGTGATGCCAATGCGTGACGTGCATGATTTAAATCGGGGTCACTCATTGCAGGATTTTCACCTTCGACATACATGCCGCGGATCTTATCGGGGTCACTGTCTGGCGCAGTAATCTTATGCATGATCTCTACTACGGTGTAGCCAGGCTTTTTATCGAGCGGTGTGCCCCAGAATTTTTCAAACCAGGCATGTGCTTCTGGATTATCTACACGTTGATAATTCGGGAACATCATCGGAATCAAACCAGCATCGCTGGCACCTTGCACGTTGTTTTGGCCACGCAAGGGATGCAAGCCCGAACCCGGCTTACCAATTTGGCCCGTGATACTCACTAAGGCAATTAAGCAGCGCGCGTTATCGGTGCCATGCACGTGCTGACTTACGCCCATGCCCCACAAGATCATCGCGGACTTCGTAGTTGCAAACTCTCTCGCTACTTCACGCAAGGTCTCTGCTGGAATACCGCAGATTGGCGCCATAGCTTCTGGGCTGTAGCCTTTGATATTTTCTTTTAGAGCCTCGTAGTTGCTTGCACGATTTTTAATGAATTCTTGATCTGCCAAACCTTCTTCAATAATTGTATAAATCATGGCATTAAGCATGGCTACATCGGTATCGGGCTTGAACTGCATCGTACGCCAAGCATGTTTGCCGATATCCGTAATTCGTGGATCGCACAACACAATTTTGGCGCCACGTTTAGCAGCATTTTTAAACCAAGTTGCAGCTACCGGATGATTGGCGGTTGGATTGGATCCAATCAAGAAAATTAAGCTCGAGTGCTCAACATCATTTACTTGATTACTTACTGCACCAGAGCCCACGCCCTCTAGCAACGCAGCCACAGAAGATGCATGGCAAAGACGCGTGCAATGGTCTACGTTATTACTACCAAAGCCTGTACGAACCAGCTTTTGGAATAAGTACGCTTCTTCGTTACTGCCCTTAGCAGAACCAAATCCTGCCAATACCTTTAAGCCATGTTTATCTTTGAGCTTTTTAAGTCCTCCACCAGCCAGCTCCAAAGCCTCTTCCCAAGTTGCTTCACGGAAGATGTTGGACCAATCTTGTGGATTCTGAATCGCTGTCTCATCCTTAGGTACGCCAGGCTTACGAATCAATGGCTTGGTAAGGCGCTGTGGATTGTGGATGTAATCCATACCAAAGCGACCTTTGACGCAGAGACGATTATGGTTAGCAGGTCCATCACGACCTTCTACGCTAACAATCTTTTCATCTTTAACGTTGTAAGTAATTTGGCAACCAACACCGCAGAATGGGCAAACAGAATCTACCTTACGGTCAACGGTTTGTGAACCAATTAATCCCTTAGGCATCAATGCACCCGTTGGGCATGCTTGTACACATTCACCACAGGCAACGCAGGTGCTATCACCCATGGGGTCATTCAGGTCAAATACGATTTCGCTATGGGCACCACGCATAGCGTAGCCGATTACATCATTGACCTGCTCTTCACGGCAAGCGCGTACACAACGGTTGCACTGAATACAAGCATCTAGGTTCACCGCCATCGCCGGATGAGAAATGTCGTTCGCAACCTTCTCACGACGTAATGCTTTTAACTCTGGGCGTACTGTGACATCCATGCGGCTAGCCCAAGTGCTGAGCTCACCATGTTGATTCTTCTGCTCTTCTGCTTTGCTATCACCCACCCACTTAAAGCCTTCATCAGGCATATCTGAGAGGAGCATCTCTAGTACTAACTTCTGACTCTTTACAGCACGCTCGCTATTGGCTTTCACTTCCATTCCTGGAGTGGCACTTCTGCAGCAGCTTGGGGCTAAGGTGCGCTCACCATTGATTTCGACTACGCAAGCACGGCAGTTACCGTCAGCACGGTAGCCATCTTTAAAACATAAATGGGGAATATCAATACCGTGGCGTTTAGCGGCCTTGAGAATAGTTTCGCCTTCATAGGAAACAATCGTCTTGCCGTCTAGCTTGAACTCAACGGTTGGTAATTCGAGCTCTTTTGGATTAGTTGGTGCGTTCATGTTTGTCTCGTCTTTCCCTATTTAAGCAACTTCTTGTGGGAAATATTTATGAATACAGCGAATGGGGTTTGGCGCCGCCTGACCTAGACCACAGATAGAGGCATCAACCATCACAGTTGCTAAATCTTCTAGCGTATTTTGGTCCCAGGATTTGGCTTGCATAAGTTTTGCAGCTTTACCTGTACCAACGCGACATGGGGTGCATTGACCACAACTCTCATGCTCGAAAAAGTGCATCACATTGAGCGCCATATCGCGCGCTTTATCTTTATCACTGAACACCATGACGGCTGCTGATCCAATGAAGCAGCCATAAGGTTGCAAGGTATCGAAATCCAATGGAATGTCATTCATTGTGGCAGGCAAAATACCGCCCGATGCACCGCCCGGTAAATAGCCATAGAACTGGTGGCCATCTTGCATGCCGCCACAGTACTCATCAATGAGTTCCTGAATGGTGATCCCTGCTGGAGCCAACTTCACGCCCGGCTTTTTGACGCGCCCGCTAACACTGAAGCTACGTAAGCCTTTACGATCATGTCTACCAAAAGAACTAAACCACTCGGGACCACGTTGCAGAATGTCACGCACCCAATAGAGGGTCTCAAAGTTATGCTCAAGAGTTGGTCTTCCAAAGAGGCCAACCTGCGCAATATAAGGAGGACGCATGCGTGGCTCACCACGTTTACCTTCAATACTCTCAATCATTGCGGATTCTTCACCACAAATATAGGCGCCTGCTCCACGTCGTAATTCAATGGTCGGTAATTTAAATGGGGGATTGGCTTTGAGTTTAGCTAATTCGGCCTCGAGGAGTTCGCGGCAGCCGTGATACTCATCACGTAAATAGATATAACAAGCATCAATACCAACCACGCTTGCAGCAACCAATAAGCCCTCTAAGAAACGGTGTGGATCACGCTCTAAATAAGTACGGTCTTTAAACGTTCCTGGCTCACCTTCGTCAATATTGACAGCCATAAGCTTTGGAGCAACTTGATCTTTCACAATGCGCCACTTACGCCCTGCTGGGAAACCGGCACCACCCAGGCCACGCAAGCCAGAGCTTTCCATCGCCTTAATGATGCTTTCAGCATCACGCTTGCCATCAATAATTTCTTTTGCCAGGCCGAAACCACCTTGAGCACGATAGGACTCATAGCCAACATAGTCTGGAGATAAGGCTTGATTCTCGCCTTGTGGAGAAACACCCTGCTCAGCTAAAGATGCTGGATCAAAGTTAGCATTATCTTTAGCCATTGGCTGGGTTGTTAAGCCATTCTTCACTGCAGCTTGCACTTTATCGATTGTCGCAAAGAGCACTGGATATTGGTGAACCACCGCTACTGGAGCTTGCTCACAGCGCCCTACACAAGGGGCTGCAATGACTTTGACATTGGGATTTCCTAAAATGGCTGGAAGTTTTGCTAGCAGATTTTGTGCGCCAGCTAACTCACAGGCAATACCGTCGCATACGCGTATAGTGATATTGGCTACTGGATCATTGCCACGCACGACTTCAAAGTGATGATAGAAAGTCGCCACTTCATAAACTTCTGCCATTGGCAAATTCATTTCTTTTGCCAGGGCAACTAAATGACGATCATGCAAAGCACGGTATTCATCATTAAGCTTGTGGAGATTTTCAATTAACAAATCACGACGATGTGGCGCATTACCAATCAGTTGCCGTACTTCCTCTAAGGATGCATCGTCTGCTTGACGACCTTTGAGTTTGCTCTTACGACGAATGGTCTCCCTCAAATCATCTGCAGTAGCAATGGCAACTGCTTTGACTTCTCCGGAAGGCTTTGGGTGATTCATAGTGTGTAGTCTCTAGTTTTTATACTGGAATTGCTATTGTGCGAAACAGCATCTCTTGCTAGACGAGACAGAACTTGCCTAGCTAGACATGCAAATAATCGCTTGATTTTGGGTTATTTCACCCTTCAAGTCCTTGACGGCGCTCAAGGGAATGAATTAAGGGTTTACCCTTATTAAATTACTGATGGAGAAGGTCTATCGCCCGGAGGATTGGAGTAATCCAGTTTGCGCTCATATACCCTGGCTTTGAAGCAATCCTGGTAACCCTTGCTACCAATCTGCCAGCCTATGGAGGTGCAGTCGTCTTGGGCGGCAGATTCAATAGAACCACAGCCAGCAAGCATGGTGACAAGAGTAGCTGCAATGATTATTGGTAGTTTTCTTAAATTCATGGCTCAAGTCTACTTGATTCTGATCTCAACCTCGAGAGGTACACCCTCTTTTCCAGCCTCAACTGACTTCACATTGCCTGTGGCTATCCGATCCTTTAATACGGGATTTGCCTTGATCATCAATTCGTAAGCAATCGTAGCCCTAGTTTTAGCCAATTCCTTGAGCTGGGCATCGCTTACATCAATATCCGCTATAAGCTCTGTGCGCAATTGCTGGTTACGCACCTCTCCATCTGGAAGCGCCAATAAACGCTGACCCAATTTAATGCGGCCGACGTATTGTGCGTAAGCAGCTCTTAAACCAGACTGCACTCTTGGATCGGATAGACTTGGGACGGGAACAGGATCGCCTGCTGCCAATTTAAAGCCAGCCTCTTTCAAAATAGCAGTATCTGCTATTACTCTTGCCAGCTCTTGTTTATCTTGAATGGGATCGTAAGTACCCATAATTTCTAGATTAGCATTAGGACGCTTCACCAAGTAGTCGCCAAACTTTTCCAGGCGATCTTGATCAGCAGGTAAAAAGACTGCTTCGCCTGGTACGGCGTTCACCCCCTCGTTGCCACCCATTCCAAGAATCGATGCCAAAGCTCTGAAAGGCGCAGTAGCAACATTGGTCAATACATTGGTGATCGCCTGCAAGACCAAACTACTGGCACTAAATTCTGGTGAGTCCACATTACCTGAAATTCGTACTGTGACATCAATCGTGTCATCAGCGTCCTCTAATAATGCGATCGCCAATCCCAAAGGTAATTTTTTACCCTTAAAGTCTGGCACTTCATCCCCTAACTCCACCTTCTTGATAATAATTTGATTACTACCATTGAGCTCGCCATCTTTGGCACGGTAATTGAGATTGAGATTTAAGCGTCCACTAGTAATTTGATAGCCGGCAAAGTTCATGACTGCTGGATTAAATGTAGTGAGCGGAAGATTTCTAAAACTCATCGCAAAATCGTGATTGCGACGCGGATCATCAAAGGAAGCTTGCCCCTTCGTTCTCATACTTCCCGAACCTGCCACCACTCCATCCATTGCGACACTAGCGAAACGTCCCGGAGTATTACTAACCCCCAGCAAAGTTGCATTGAACTTTTTAATATCGACCTTAAAGTTTGGTCGCATCGCTAAATCGGAAAACAGTACTTCGCCATCTTTTAGGTTAACGGAGCGCATATCCAAATGAAATGGGGCATTTGTAGATTCTGTAGCAACTGCCTGCCCTGTCTTATCACTTTGGGGCTTGGAAAATAATCTACGGAAATTAGATAAGCCTTCTTCATTCATTTCAAAACGGAGTACAGGACGATCAACCAGCAACTCATCGATTGTCAGACCGGTTCCCGAAGACTGATTGGCTGACTTACTCAGCTTGTATTCCAGCTGACGTAACTCAGCCGCCTTCCAGAGAATCAATGGGGGGTTTTCGCCCTTTTCCGTAACCACCACATCAAGTAAATGCACGTCACCTGAAATCACATCAGCATCTGCGCCAAGTTTGACTGTTAGGTTGGCATTCATCAATCCACTTTGAGCTATTAATTCTTTATTTGCAGGGAGCATGGAAACGATCGGCGCTAGCGAGATATTTTCAATATTAATCTTGCCATCTATCGCCTTAGATATCGTATTAAGATCCCAGTGAGAGCGCAGACTTCCCTGATCCAGCTGCAAATCGAACTGCAAGCCTAAGGCGCCTGGGCTTGGATTATCTAAGCCCCCAGTAATCGTGACACGATTAAAGGCAATCGTCTTGTTAACGCCCGGTATCAACAATTGCAAGGAACCCAAGTTGAAGTCATACTGACCACGCGCACCTGAGACAACACCATTTTTATCGTAGTTTGCTACCTTAAGCAACTTCATCGAAAAGGGCTTGAGCTGCTCTTGTAAATTAGAAGTTGCGTCAATCAAGCTTAAGGATGCCGAATTGACTACCAACTCATCAATAGAAATCTTGGTAGGCTTTTTAACTTCCTTAGGATCGCTGGGTGGCAAGCTTTTCTCCACTGCACGAATGAATTCTTGCCAGTTCCAAAGGGCTATCTCAGCAGATCCTCCTTTAACTACTCTTTTTTCAACCAGGAGCTTGGGGTCTTGAACAGCAATCTCATCAAAACCAATCTCTCCGATCACTAGCTTGGTCCACTTTAAAGAAACCAGTAACTTCTGAAATTGCAGGAGATTATTACCGCCATTTTTAGCCAGATGCAGGCCCTCGATCTCTACTCGCAATCTCAAAGGAGAAAGACTGAGGTCCCGATAAGCAATGTCATAGCCAATCTTGTCGCCATACTCAGCAACAGACTTTTTAACAAAGCCCGGAACAAACAAATGGGCGCTAGCCCAAAAGAGAGTGACTAACACCAAGCATAGGCCCACTAAGCGTAGGCACCACACTTTGAGCACTGGCAGATTGAGGTGAATCATTCTGACATCTTAAGGGAAGTTGCAAATGAAAAAACCACCCGAGGGTGGTTTCGATACTGCTTGGCGGAAGGGGCGGGATTCGAACCCGCGGTAGGCTATTAACCTACGCACGCTTTCCAGGCGTGTGACTTAAACCGCTCATCCACCCTTCCGGAACCGATAATTATACGATTGCCGAAAGGGTTTAGCCTTAAAAGCTTATACAGACTCCTTGAGTTGCTCCAAAATCGCTGGATTTTCAAGTGTAGAGGTATCCTGGGTAACCTCTTCGCCTTTAGCAATCACGCGCAAGAGACGACGCATGATCTTGCCAGAACGGGTCTTAGGCAAGTTATTACCAAAGCGGACATCTTTTGGTTTTGCAATTGGGCCAATTTCTTTACCGACCCAGTTACGCAATTCAGTCGCAATCTTCTTAGCGTCGTCACCGGTTGGGCGACCACCTTTGAGAACTACGAATACGCAAATTGCTTCGCCAGTGAGCTCATCTGGGCGACCAACTACTGCAGCTTCAGCAACCAATGGATTAGCTACTAAGCAAGATTCGATTTCCATGGTCCCCATACGGTGACCAGAAACGTTTAAGACGTCATCGATACGACCAGTAATCGTGAAGTAGCCAGTATCTTTATTACGAATTGCACCATCACCCGCAAGGTATAAAGTGCCGCCCAACTCTTCTGGGAAATAGGATTTCACGAAACGATCAGGGTCACCCCAAATCGTACGAATCATTGAAGGCCATGGACGCTTCACAACCAAGATACCACCCTGACCGTTCGGAACATCCACACCAGCTTCGTCAACGATAGCCGCTTGAATACCTGGCAATGGCAATGTGCATGAACCTGGAATCATTGGTGTTGCACCAGGCAACGGCGTAATCATATGACCGCCAGTTTCGGTTTGCCAGAAAGTATCCGCGATTGGGCAGCGTGAACCACCGACATTCTCGTAGTACCACATCCAGGCTTCCGGATTAATTGGCTCACCTACAGAGCCTAAGAGGCGCAATGAAGATAAGTTATAGCTCTTTGGATGCACTGCCTGGTCATTGCTAGATGCTTTAATCAAAGAACGAATTGCAGTTGGCGCTGTATAGAAGATGGTTGCATTGTGTTTCTGAATCATGTCCCAGAAACGGCCAGCATTTGGATAAGTTGGTACACCTTCAAACACAATCTCAGTAGCACCAACAGCAAGCGGGCCATAAGTAATATAAGAGTGGCCAGTTACCCAACCAATGTCAGCAGTACACCAGAACACATCATTTGGCTTAATGTCAAAGGTCCACTTCATGGTGAGAATCGCCCACAGGAGGTAACCGCCTGTAGAGTGCTGTACGCCCTTTGGCTTACCAGTAGAACCGGATGTATACAGAATAAATAATGGGTGTTCAGCGCTAACCCACTCTGGCTCGCAAGTCATAGCTTCATTCGCCATGATTTCTTGCATCCAAACATCGCGGCCTGCCGTCATCGCAACATCAGAACCGGTACGCTTGTTCACGATCACATGCTTAACTTTAGGGCATTCGCCAGTAGAAAGCGCTTCGTCACAAATTGCCTTTAATGGCAATGCTTTGCCGCCACGGAACTGTCCATCAGCAGTAATCACGGCTACAGCACCGACGTCCATAATGCGATCACGCAAAGCTTGTGCAGAGAAGCCACCAAACACGACAGAGTGAATTGCGCCAATACGAGCGCAGGCTTGCATCGCCACAATGCCTTCGATAGTCATTGCCATGTAAATGATGACGCTGTCACCGGACTTAATGCCCATCTTGCGCATTGCATTTGCCATTTTGCAAACGCGATCAAGTAACTCTTGATAGGTCACTTTAGTAACTGTGCCGTCATCTGCTTCAAAAATCAGAGCTGTCTTATTACCCAAACCAGCTTCAACCTGACGATCCAAACAGTTATATGAGGCATTCGTTGTGCCATCTTCAAACCACTTATAGAAAGGCGCTTTAGATTCGTCTAAAACTTTAGTAAATGGCTTTTTCCAGAAGATGTTCTCTTTAGCAAGGCGACCCCAAAAACCGTCATAATCCTGATTAGCCTCATCGCAAAGCTTGTTATAGGCATCCATACCCGGAATAGCAGCGCCCTTTACAAAGTCTGCGGGTGGGTTAAATACGCGGTTTTCTTGCTTTAATGGTTCCATGCTTCACTGCCCTCTATCTAATAATCAATAATCTATTTTTGCCAAAATGCCGCAAAATGATGGGTTTAGACCCTCGGAATCTTAGAAGATAAGTGAAAACACCCGGGATTTGCTCTATGGCAAACCCTTAAAATAGGGCAAACCTTACTAATAATGTGGAAATAAGCCAAAAACCATGACCAATATCAAACAAAACGACCTAATTCAAAGTGTTGCAGACGCATTTCAGTTCATCTCTTACTACCACCCTAAGGACTTTATTACTGCCATGGGTAAGGCTTATGAGCTTGAGCAAGGTGCAGCCGCCAAAGATGCCTTGGCACAAATTTTGACCAATAGCCGGATGTGCGCTGAAGGCCATCGCCCAATGTGCCAAGACACCGGCATTGCTGTCGTATTCCTGAAGATTGGTATGAATGTCCAATGGCCCGATGCCACGATGAGCGTTTCTGAGATGGTCAATGAGGGTGTTCGCCGTGCCTATCTCAATCCAGAAAATACACTCCGTGCCTCGGTCTTAACCGACCCAGCAGGCAAGCGCAAAAATACAGGTGACAACACCCCCGCTGTCATCCATTACGAAATTGTTCCTGGCGATGATGTTGAAGTGATCTGCGCCGCCAAAGGTGATGGCTCAGAAAATAAAGCCAAGATGGTGATGCTCAATCCATCAGACTCCATAGTCGACTGGGTAGTAAAAACAGTTCCGACCATGGGCGCAGGCTGGTGCCCTCCTGGCATTCTCGGTATTGGTATTGGCGGCACCCCAGAAAAAGCCATGTTGATGGCAAAAGAATCCTTAATGGGTCCAGTAGATATTCAGGAACTCATTGCGCGTGGACCTAAAACGCGCGCTGAAGAACTGCGTCTTGAGATTTATGACAAAGTAAACAAATTGGGTATTGGCGCGCAAGGTCTTGGTGGCTTAGCAACAGTACTCGACATCAAGATCATGGAATACCCAACCCATGCCGCTTCCCTACCTGTAGCGATGATTCCGAACTGCGCAGCCACCCGTCATGTGCACTTCCATTTACACGGTGATGGTCCAGCCAAACTGGAGAAGCCTTCCTTATCCGATTGGCCAGATGTCACATGGACACCGGACACCAAAAAATCGAAACATGTCGACGTCAATACATTAACTGCTGAACAAGTAGCAAACTGGAAACCAGGCGATACCTTATTGCTAAATGGAAAAATTCTCACTGGTCGTGATGCAGCCCATAAACGGATTGCTGATATGCTGGCCAAAGGGGAAGAACTTCCAGTGAGCTTCAAAAATCGCATCATCTATTACGTTGGTCCAGTGGATCCTGTCCGCGATGAAGCAGTTGGTCCCGCAGGCCCCACCACCTCAACTCGGATGGATAAGTTCACCGAGATGATGCTTGCCCAAGCTGGTTTGATTTCCATGATTGGCAAAGCTGAGCGTGGTCCTGTTGCAATTGAGGCCATCAAGAAACATAAATCTGCATATCTCATGGCCGTTGGTGGCGCCGCCTACTTGGTATCCAAAGCGATTCAGTCTGCTAAGGTTGTTGGCTTTGCTGACTTAGGCATGGAAGCTATTTATGAATTCGATGTCAAAGACATGCCAGTGACTGTTGCTGTTAACTCTGAGGGTATCTCTATGCACGAGACCGGCCCTCAAGAATGGCAAGCAAAAATTGCTGGTATTCCAGTCAAGATTGCTTAAGCAAGCTCACAGCGCTTAATCGCTTTGGCACTCATAGGGGTTTTTGATTCTGGTATTGGAGGCCTGTCCATTCTGGACGAGGCTCTGCGTCAGCTTCCGCAGCACGACTATATCTATCTTGCGGATTCAGCCAATGCCCCTTATGGAGAAAAATCCAGCGAATGGATTACCGCTCGCAGTCTTGCCTTATGCAAACATCTTGCTAGCAAAGGCTGTGATGCGATCGTGGTGGCTTGCAATACAGCTACTGCAGAAGCAATCAAACAGATCCGCGCTGAATTAGACATTCCGATCGTTGGCGTGGAACCAGGGATTAAGCCTGCGGCGATGCAATCGCAAAATGGGATTGTAGGAGTCTTAGCAACTGAGGCAACTCTAAAGAGCGATAAATTCAATGCGCTATTAGCAACGCTGCCAGATCACTGTCGTTTTATTAAGCAGGCTGGTGCAGGACTTGTCCCCCTAATTGAAGCGGGCAAGGCAGATAGTGAAGAAACCTTAGAGCTATTAGGAAAACATCTTGTACCTATTTTGGATGCTGGCTCAGATACTTTAGTCTTGGGTTGTACGCACTACCCTTTCCTTAAAAGATCTATTCGCAAACTTTTAGGTGATAGCATCACCTTAATTGATACAAGCGATGCCGTTGTAAGGCAACTGAAACGAGTACTTGAAGAATTGCCACAAGATGTGCATTCTGTAAAACGCAGCTCTGTTTTATTTATCAGCAGCAAAAATGATGCCTCGCTTCTGACCATGTCCCAAGATTTACTCACGAGTGATTTAAGTGTATGCGCAATTGATTCAGCATTGCTGGGTGAATTGTCATGAGCAACCTCATGCAAAAACTAGACTCTCGTCTGCCGTTTACTAAATCAGAACGGGTCATTATTGCTATCGTTTTAGTGTTGCATGCTTTGCCAGCCTTGGAATTTATTCATCTCAGCGCACGTCCACCCAAGATAGATGACGCGCGAGTGATGGCAAATTTAGTGAGCCCTTCACCAGCCAAAAGTCAGGAAGCGCCAGCTGCACCAAAGCCCACGCCACCCAAACCCAAAGAAGAGCCTAAGAAAAAGTTAGAGGAAAAGCCAACTCCAGCGCAAGCAGAGGCCAAGCCATCAACAGCACCCCAGAAGCAAGCAGAGTCCAAGACTGACGCCCAACCCCAAAACGCGGCTGTAGCACCCTCAACTGCTGGCGGAGCAAGCGGCACGCCAATTCAGACCGACATTGGTAAACTGGAAGTGCTCTACCAACCCGATGCTGATGCTTACTACCCTTCTTTCTCAAAACGTTCTGGAGAACAAGGTACGGTTATCGTGCGATTAATTATTGATCAAACGGGCAACGTTGAAGATATTTCCCTTTTGCAATCGAGCAACTTTCCGAGGCTTGATCGGGCTGCTAGTGAAATCGGGAGACGTTATCGCTTTAAGCCTTTTTTAGTAAATGGTTCACCACAAAGAATTTCTACCAATCTCTTAATTAAATTTAATCTCAAGTAAACACATTATGAATACACCATTTGGCATAGCAAATCTTTGGCTTGAAGGCGACTTCATCACCCGCTTTGTGGCTATCGCACTTCTCATCTGCTCAATTGTTACTTGGGTTATTTTGCTCACCCGCTTTTGGGAATTGCGCAATCTTCGCAAGCTCAGGCTTGAGCTTGATCAATTCTGGCGAGCCACATCCTATGATCAAGGTTTACAGTCATTTAGTAACCATGCGCTCAATCCTTACTATCATCTCGCTAAATCAGCAGCTACTGCTTCTGCGCATCATCAGAATCAAGCTCATGATCATCGTGAGTTACTGCAAACCCTCAATTACTCTGAGTGGATGGCTAGAAGCCTGAAGAATAGTGTTGATGGTATTGCGGCAGGTTTTCAGAAAGGGCTAACTTTCCTTGGATCTACTGGTGCGATTTCACCTTTTATTGGTTTGTTTGGGACCGTATGGGGTATCTATCACGCCCTTATTGCGATTAGCAGCTCTGGTAGCGCACAGCTAGATCAAGTTGCTGGGCCAATTGGTGAGGCACTCATCATGACTGCCCTGGGTTTAGCGGTGGCGATTCCTGCTGTTCTGGCTTTTAACGCCATTAACCGCACTAACAAATTAATGGTGGCCGATCTCAATCGCTTCGCGAATGATCTTTTAGCCTACTATGTGACTGGTGCGCGCGTGAAGTCTGGAGATTAAGCATGAGCTTTCATATCCAAGACGATCAGAGTGATGACAGCATCATGTCTGAGATCAATATGACGCCGATGGTTGATGTGATGTTGGTGCTATTGATCATTTTCATCATCACCCTACCCGTCATACAACAAGCAGTAAAGATTGATCTGCCTAAAGCCAATAGCGTACGCAATGAAGTCAAACCAGAATCCGTCCAACTCAGCATTGACGGTAAGGGTCAAATTTTCTGGAACAGCACTGCAATTGATTTAAAAACCTTTGATGGCTATGCGGAGAAAGCCGCTCAGAAAGAGCCGCAACCAGAGATTAATTTGCGCGCAGATAAATCCGTGAAATATGAGTACGTCGCTCAAGTCCTGGCAGCATCTCGTCGCGCCGGCTTAACGAAACTGGGCTTTGTAACCGAGTCTGATTAAGCTTTAGCGTGGTTTTGCTGGTGCTTTAGCTGGGAAACAGGTTTCTTCACTCACGTGAGTGCCGTTTCCTAAAGATGCACCTAAAATACCGCCCTGTATTTTTTCAACCTTCTTTAACTTCCCAGTCGCTGGATCAAGAGTGATATGGGTCAAAACTGTGCCAGCAGGATATTTAACGCCCATGAGGTCCTCGGCTGGAAAACTAGCCTCTATCACTATAAAAATATTCGGCTTAGCAAGTGTGACACTCTTCACAACTTGCGTTCCAAAGGCATCTGACTGATCCAAATCCCGATTATCTAAATAGACTTTTGCCTTTTGGGTCTTGGATGCAAGCGTCAGCTGCATCGAATACTCTTCAACATAATCCCTTTCGGATCTTTTACAGTCAAAGAAAGCAGATTGCCCCATCACTGCAGTCATTGTGCAAGAGAGCAATAACAGGAAGATTAAATGTAATGTTCTCAAGACCTGAATAAGAAAATAATTGAAATGCTGGTGCCCGAGGCCGGAATCGAACCGGCACGACTTTTTTGAGTCGGCAGATTTTAAATCTGCTGTGTCTACCGATTTCACCACTCGGGCTCGCACAAACAGAAACTGCTGCGCTAAATAAATCAAGACAATCTGGATTTTAGCACGCCACAGAGGCCCTAGCCTGAAGCCCCAGGGATCTTCATGCCCAGCAGGCTGGCCTATAAAAGCACTAAACTACCCCCATGAAATTGCAAGGAAAGTCCAAGGCCATGAGCTCGTTTATACGGGGCTCTTTGTTAATTGGCGGCACTCTCTTGAGTATTGCAGGTTTGATTATTCTGGCTTATCTGTATTTTGCCCAATCCTCCCCTGCTGGCAAAAGAACAATCAAAACTCTGGGCGACTCAGTTGTCATTTCTTTTGATGAGAGCGATGTGCCTCATATCAAAGCCAATACTCAGGCAGATGCCTTATTTGCCCTAGGCTATTTACATGCCACTGAGCGCTCTTGGCAAATGGAGGTAAACCGCCGGCTGGCTAGCGGCCGCCTCTCTGAAATTTTAGGTAGCGAGACTGTCAAGATTGATCGCTTTATTCGTACACTCGGTATTAAGCGCGCTGCAGAGCGCCAATTTGATCGCTATCCCGTTGCAGCCAAACGTTTGCTGCAAGCTTATGCCGATGGCGTGAATACTGGCAATGCTCAACTAGGCTGGGCGCTACCAGTGGAGTATTTTTTAACGGGGTCTAAACCCGGCCATTGGTCACCAACGGATAGCGTCGCCTGGATGCTCATGATGGCCTGGGATCTTGGCGGAAACTGGGATAAAGAATTACAACGCTTTGAACTCTCGCAGTTCCTCAGCACAAAACAAATTTGGGAAGTATTGCCGCCCTATGAAGTAGGCAGTCTGGTAAGCAGTATGGATTTTGCAAAACTCTATAAAGAGATGAATGTATTTAATCCCGCCACAGGTCCATCTGAAGAAAAATCCAAAAAACTTCCCACAACTGATCTCGGTTCTCTGGATCTTCCGGGCGGAAAAGATGGGATTGGATCAAACAATTGGGCATTAAGCGGCAAGCTCACCACAAGTGGCAAGCCTTTGCTAGCGAACGACCCTCATTTGGGTCTATCGGCTCCAGCAATTTGGTATTTTGTCCACCTCGATGCACCGGGAATGAATGTGATTGGCGGAACCTTACCGGGCATTCCAGGAGTTGTTTTAGGAAGAACGGATAAATTTGCTTGGAGTTTTACTAACACCAATCCCGATGTACAAGACTTATATATTGAGCAAATAGATTCAGGCAATCCCGGCATGTATCATGGTCCTGATGGCCCGCTCCCATTTAAAGTGCATCAAGAGATTATCGACGTCAAGGGTTCGCCATCCATCACCTTCTTAGTCAAAGAGACCCGTCATGGTCCCGTCATTTCAGACTCCTATGCACGCGCCAAGCGCAGTATCGATACCAAACGATTTGCCTTAGCGTTACGTTGGACTGCACTTGATACCGAGAATCAATCTGTCGTTGGCCTTTTAGAAATGAATCATGCCAAAGATTTAGATGCCTTTAAGCAAGCGCTGCGAAAAAACTATGCCCCAATGCAAAATGTGGTGATGGCAGATGCCGAAGGTAATATCAGCTATCAAGCTGCCGGTGTTGCTCCTAAGCGTGTTTTACATCAAGGACTCTATGGCCTGGCACCAGCTCCGGGCTGGGAGAAGCAATATGATTGGAATGGCTATGTTCCTTTTGAGCAGCTACCGGCAAGCAATAACCCCGAACAGGGCTGGATTGCTACTGCCAATCAAAAAATCATTGCGGCCAATGATCCAAATCCATTAACGGCGGATTGGGATTTGCCGACGCGCTACGACCGGATTGTTGAGCTCATTAAATCTCGAAGCAGTCACGACCTCGGTTTTATGAAAACCATGCAGGCAGATACTCTGTCTCTTGGTGCCACCCCTTTATTAGACTTATTTAAATCGAGCAAATCAAATCATAAACTTGCTCCACAAGCACAAAAAATCATTGAAAAATTTAATGGTGATATGTCTATCAATAGTACTGGCGCTCTGATTTTTAATGCTTGGGTAGATCAGCTGACTCGCAATCTATTCTCACGCTTAAGTTATTTATTTACCGAGAGCTATGGTTCGCGCAGTTTTAGGCAGCCTCTCATACTTGCCTTGCAAAACCCCGATAGCCCTTGGTGTGACGACCCTAAAACAAATCAAGCAGAGTCTTGCCTAGACTCCTCTAATAATGCTCTTGATAAGGCTTTGGATTATTTAAGCAATCAATACGGCAGTGACCCCAAAGGTTGGGCATGGGGTAAAGCGCATATTGCTACTTCAGAGCATCGACCACTGAGCAAAGTTCCAGTATTGGGCGGCCTCTTCAATCTGAAGACCCCTTTTCCTGGAGATGCCTTCTCTATTAATGTTGGTAGACCTCAACTCCTGAAATCTACCAACCCCTATGAAACAGTCCAAGGCCCTAGTATGCGGGCGATCTACGACCTTTCAGATCTAGAGAAGTCCCTCTTTATTTACCAAACTGGTCAATCTGGCTGGGTGCAAAGTAAGCTCTATCGAAATATGAACTCTCTGTGGGCGAATAACGAATACCTACCACTACAGATGAAACCTGAAAAGACTCATCGCCAACTTGAATTGAATAACAAATAAGACTTATCAACAGCACTGACTGAGGCGTTTAGAATGTCTTATCGCTATAAATCAGTCACCGATTAGGACTCTGAACCATGAAAAAATTGACCCCATTCATTACGGCTACTATTTTTACTGCCTCCATGTCTTGCATTAGTAATGCCTATGCTGAGTGGAAAGAATTAGGCTTTAACGAGGTGATAGTTGTTTATGTTGATTTAGATACGGCTAGTGCTAGTGGCGAGAAAGCTCAAATCATGTCCATGTTAGATTTTAAGAGGCCTGGAAGAAACCCAAATAATAAAGAGACTGTGAATTCTATTATTGGCCTCAATGAATACAACTGCCCTGAGATGAGCTATCGCCCAATTGCCTTTAAAGAATTTTCTGGCAGTAAAGGTACGGGCAAAGTAGTTTCTGATAACAACACTCCTGATAGCAAGTTTGAACCTGTCATCAATGATTCATGGACAGCCGGAGTATTTAATGTTGTCTGCCAAAGAAAATAGTCTGCATACGAAATCTCCATTCAATTTCGGGGTTTACCTACTCCCTATTTTTTGTAGCCTGGGTTTACAGGCTTGTATTGCACCTATTGCAGCTGTTGGCGCCTCAGGCTCAGCTGCCGCCAGTAGCGCAGGAGGTGCTGTAGCTACTGCCGCAGTTGCGAACCCGGTAACAGCTACCAGCCTCGCATCCACTGCAGCCACAGGCAAATCCCCTTTAGAGCATGCCGCCTCAGCAGCCACTAAAAAAGAATGTAGCTTTTTGAATCCGCTGTCATCTAAGCCAATCTGCATAGAAGTTTCCATTCCGACGGTAACTGATAACAGCACGCCCTTAGCTGGTCCTGCAGATCAAATGATTGATACTGCTAAGCAGCAGAACATCTCCGCCCCGCTGTCTAAAGACTAAAATAAGCGTTTACCTGCATTTTTAATAATCTAGCCATGACAACAGAAAACTATTACCTCACCTTAACCTGCCCCAATAAACCAGGCATCGTTGCTGCAGTTTCAACCTATATCTTTCAGGCAGGTGGTGATATTGAAGAGGCCCAACAGTTTGACGACAAGGCTTCTAAACGTTTCTTTATGCGCGTTAGCTTTAGTTGCCCTACGGATGGCAATACTATCAAGTCTGGCTTTCAAGAAATTGCGAAGTGTTTTGAGCTCACCTGGGATTTGCGGGCAGTGAAGGATCTCAAGCGTGTCTTGATCATGGCGTCAAAGCTAGATCACTGCTTGGTAGATTTACTCTACCGCTGGCGTATTGGTGAATTGCCAATGATTATCTGTGGCATTGTCTCGAACCACCCACGTGAGGTATACGCTAGCATCGATTTTACTGATATTCCGTTTTACCATCTACCGGTTACTCCTGAAACTAAGCCAGTACAAGAAACTAGACTACTAGATATCATTGCTGACTCCAAGGTTGACATGGTCATTCTGGCGCGTTATATGCAGATTCTGTCAGATGACTTATCCAGCAAATTATCTGGACGTTGTATCAACGTACACCATTCCTTCTTGCCAAGCTTTAAAGGTGCTAAGCCTTATCACCAAGCCCATGCTCGTGGCATTAAATTGATTGGTGCTACCGCTCACTTTGTGACTAGTGATTTAGATGAAGGCCCTATCATTGAGCAAGATGTGACTCGAGTCACCCATGGTGATACACCAGATGATTTAGTGCGCAAAGGTCGTGACTTGGAGAGAACTGTACTTTCTAGAGCGCTGCGTTACTACTTGCATGACCGCGTCTTAATTAATGGCGCAACCTCAGTCGTCTTCTCAGACTAATACCTAAGGTCTGACCCCCGGAGCTTCTAGGGACATCCCTTTGGCTCGCCACATCAGAAAGAGTTCTAGCTGAGCCATTTCAGGGGAGCCATACTCAAACTGCTGCGCCCGCACCCCGCTCATGCAGTTGCGCAAGCGGCGCTGTACAGATCCTAAAGTTTGCCATTCCAGGCGATAGATGGGATAAGCATTAGGGTGGCCTTGTGGGATCATGCTACCGCCTAGCTTTAATCCTGCTCTATCTTCGTGACACTGGGCACATGACAAGTTGAGCTGCCCCATTCTCTCGTTAAACCAGCGTCGTCCTTTTTGTAATTCAGCTTTGTTTTCTGAAGTTTCTTTAAAAGCAATCGGCATCCCTTTGGATTGAACTGCTACATAAGCAGTCAGCGCGAGTAATCCCTTATTTTCATAAGGAAGTAGAGGCGCACCTTGCGCTGCCGTTCTACATTGATTAATCTGTCCCTCAAGCGTTTGCAGCTTACCTTTACTCATCTTTGGAAATTGTGTTGCAACACCGCGCATCGATTTTTTAGCATACCCATGACAACTAGTGCAAGCAACATTTTTTGATCCTGATTTTGCTTGCCAAAGACTTTCGCCTTCAGCGATCCAAAACATGGCAGGATTTAGAGAGGGGTCATCCTGCATGGCCTTATTTTCAGCAGACATGAGCTCATAACTTGATTGCTTTTGATGGATAACTTCAGGTGCGGCTATGGAGGCTGATGCCGCTAGCAATAAAGAGCAACAGAATGTTGCAAGACGATAAGTGATTGCTAAGCGCACAAAAGCCCTATGAAACAGTGATGCGCGCTTGATTCACAGCCTCATATCCGCCGTCACCAACCCACTTAAACTCGAGAGTTCCAGATTCAGTTGCAATGGTGGTAAAGATAATCAATGGATTAGCGCCGATTCCTGGATAAAAGTCCGCTTTAAATACCTCTACATTGTTGTAAGAACAAGTAAAGATACGAATCAGATCTCTTGGGATTAATTTTCCAGACTCGGTATATCGGAAGCCTGACTCCATATCATGTTGAGCAATAGCCCGGATCTCAATCACTGCGCCCTTCTTTGCGCTGGCGGGAACGGTAACTTGGGTGCGAGACGTCCTACTCATATCATCTCCGTACAAGCAGATAAAGTTACCAAGGTTTCTGCTGACCCTTTCCAATAACTGCCATTACTCATTTGTGCGATAGCCCAAACCACTTGACTATCAGCTAAGCGTACTCGAGTTGTGATGTTGGCGTTACCTGAACGAGGGGTTAGATAGGCTGTAAAAATATTGGGGGAAGGATTTCCCTCGGCAATCACATGAATCGCTTTGACATAATTATCATTAGTCATCGGACTATCAACGCTGACTTTCAAAACAACGAGATTGCCGTTTTCAACTAAGGGTGGGATTGTCAATGTCACACGGCCCTCTTGAATCTTGGCATTACCAGTCATTTTTTGAATAGCCTCATCAGCATCTACTTTTTTTGCAAAAACAACTGCGGGGCTAAACCAAACACCTAGAGTGAATACTCCTAGCTTTTGGATTCTCCGGAGCCAATCACGGCGGTGCATTTTGAGAGGGGAATTAAATTTCATATTCATTGTGAATTTTGCTTGTTTAAACTGACTAGAAAGGCAACTACATCCTCGATCTCTTGACCATTGAGAATTGGTTGTCCTGCAAATTTTGGAGCAACTCGATTGAGGTGTCCAGTTTTGTAATAGGCAGGCATGATGGTATTCGGATTGAAGTGACTTGCATCCACAATGCGCGCCCGCAACTGAGGTGCATTAAGACGAGCAACACTTGCTCCTAGCTCTGGTGCCAGATTTCCCTGAAAACGTTCCTCCGGAAAAGGGCCGCTATGGCACAAGAGACATAAACCCGTTTGACGACTTGCCACAATCGCTCTACCCCTGCTGGCATCACCGGGTGCAGAAGAAAGGGATTGGAAAATCGAATCCCCCACAATTGACTGAGCGTTGGCGCTACTGAGATTGAGGACGACTAGCAAGCTGGCTGCTAGTACATACCTCATTCTCATTGTTGCAACTTCACAGTCTTTAAACCAACTTAATGCCGCTGTTTTTCAATGGCACTGTACGCAAGCGTTTACCGGTTGCACGATAGAACGCATTGAGTACTGCTGGCGCTGCAACTGCAATTGTTGGTTCACCAACGCCACCCCAGTCCTTGCCACCACCTTGGATAACAATGGTTTCAACAGGCGGCATTTGATATAAACGAATGGAGCCAAAGGTATCAAAGTTCTTCTCAACGACCGCACCTTTTTCAATAGTGATCTCTTCTTCGAATAGGGCTGAAAGGCCATAGACAAATGAACCAGACACCTGACGTGCAACTTGAGCTGGATTAACCACAAAACCTGGGTCTGTAGCAGCCACGATGCGATGAATCTTCACTTCATTGCCATTTTTTACAGAGAGTTCACAAGCGGCGGCAACATAGCTACCAAACGATCTCATTTGTGCAAGGCCACGGAATACACCAGGTGCAGCCGGCTTAGTCCAGCCAATACCATCGGCAACAGCATTTAATACCGCGATTGCACGTGGGTAGTTCTGCATATGCTTGCGGCGGAACTCCACTGCATCCATACCAGTTGCTTCCGCCATCTCATCCATGAAGGTTTCAATAAAGATAGCGTTCTGGTTCACGTTCACGCCACGCCAGAATCCTGGTGGCACATGAGTATTACGCATTGCATGATCAATATTGAGATTTGGAAAGCTATAGGTAATGCCATGCTCACCAATTTGGTCTAGACCTTGGTATACAACCGGATCCTTACCTTTATTGGTTGCAACAACAGCCGGGCGTACTGCTGACAAAATAGACTGGCCAGACAAGCGCATATTGAGGCCTGTCACGTTCTTTTTATCATCGATAGCGGCAGTCATCTTGCACATCATGACTGGATGGTAGCGACCTTGCGTCATATCCTCTTCACGAGTCCAGATCAACTTCACCGGGGTACCGGGCATCTGCTTAGCGATATTCACCGCCTGAGTGGTGTAGTCCTGAAAGGCGCCACGACGACCAAAGCCACCACCGAGGTTGACTTTATAGACATTACATTTATCTGCAGGCAAACCTGAGGCAGCAATCACTGCGGCTAGTGATGCTTCACCGTCTTGTGTTGGCACCCATGCCTCACAAGAATCGGCCGTCCACTTTGCAGTGGCAGTTTGCGGCTCTAAGGTAGCGTGATTTAAGAATGGATAGAAGTAAGTAGCTTCAATCTTTTTAGATGCGCTAGAGAGTGCTGCATTGACATCACCATTAGCATTACCTACAAATGTGTCGCTAGCACTCAAGCCCTCTTCTAGTATCTTCTTAATGGAAGCGCTAGATACATTCTCATTCGGGCTACTTTCCCAAACGATATTCACTTGATCCAATGCAGTCTTGGCCTGCCAGAAGGTATCGGCTATTACTGCAACTGCAGTATCGCCAACCTGAACTACCTTTCTAACGCCCTTCATACTTTGAGCTTTTGCAGCGTCATAGCTCTTTACTTTGCTACCAAACACAGGTGACTCTTTAATGGTTGCCGTTAACATCCCTGGCAACTTCAAATCAATTGCGTAAATTTGCTTACCAGTCACCTTGTCAGCCGTTCCGTCAATACGATTGACAGACTTACCAATCAACTTCCACTCTTTTGGATCCTTGAGTGGAACTTCCTTTGGAACTTCTAATTGAGAGGCAGCAACAGACACCTTACCAAAGGTAGTTTTACGACCAGATGGTGTGTGGGTGATCACGCTATTCTTTGCTACGCACTCAGAAGCTGGCACATTCCATTGGTTTGCTGCTGCTTGAACCAACATGATGCGTGCTGCTGCACCACCTTTACGAACATATTGCTCTGATGTACGAATACCACGGCTACCACCAGTAGAGTAGCTACCCCAAACTTTATTGCGCTTAAGATTTTCGGCAGGAGATGGATAGTCATAAGAAACTTTTTTCCAATCACACTCCAACTCTTCAGCAACCATTTGCGCTAAACCGGTAATCGTACCTTGGCCCATTTCTGAGCGAACGATACGCACAACCACATCATCGTTTGGCTTAACCACGACCCACACACCAATTTCTGGCGATGCGAGTGGTGTCATTGCTGTAGTACCAGTCCCCATAGCAGCATGGGCTTCAGACATGAGTGAAAAATCAAAGCCAATTGCTAAACCAGTAGCAATTGCGCTAGAGCCAACAATAAAGTGGCGGCGGGAAGTATTAGTATTGGTAGTCATCTGATTCCCCTTATGCCTTACTCACAGCATGAATCGCTGCGCGCACTTCTTGGAAGGTGCCACAACGGCAAATATTGGTCACTGCTGCGTCAATTTGAGCGTCAGTTGGCTTAGGAGTATTACGTAATAGTGCTGTAGTTGCCATCACCATGCCAGATTGGCAGTAGCCACACTGAGGTACTTGGTTATCAACCCATGCTTTTTGTACTTTAGAAAGCTGGCCGTTCTTTTCGAGACTTTCAATAGTCTCAATTTTTTTGCCTTCAGCAGCTGAAACTGGCAATGAGCAACTACGGATTGCTTGACCTTCGAATAGAACAGTACATGCGCCGCATACACCAACACCGCAACCATATTTAGTACCGGTCAAACCAACCTGTTCACGAATCACCCACAGCAATGGGGTATCTGGATCTACATCCACCTTATATTTTTTGCCATTGACATTTAACTCTGCCATGAGTGTTCTCCTATTGGTTTTGTAATATCGGGACACTTTCTCTCGAAATATGCCCCTCTTTTTATACCCTACTTTTGTTGTGACTATATTAAACAAGAATGGATTTATTGCTATGCAACATAAATTCAGCCCTGTAAGATCAACTCATGATCTCCGGCCTTGTTCAAATACTGCTCTTCCAAAGCTTGGGTGAGCTAGTTTCTAAATTTTTATTACCCACCTTACCGGGTCCCGTGATTGGCTTGGTTCTCTTGGTTGCATGGCTGGTCCTGCGCAAAGGAATCAATGCTGAACTAGCAATGGTTGCAGATGGCTTTAGCCAATACTTGGGCTTACTCTTTGTCCCTGCTGCCGTCGGTGTAGTGCTCTTTCTGCCGCAACTACAAGCAAATGCTCTAGCAATCATGAGCGCTCTTGTAGGAAGCGTCATCTTGACTATTGGGTCGAGTGCTTTGGTAGTTCGCTTTTTAAGCAGGAAAGATGCTCATGAGTGAGAAGCACTCTATTGTTGAGATTTGGGTTTACCTATCGGGTAGTCCACTCTTTGCACTCTTTCTGACCTTGGCAGCCTATCAAGTCGGACTTACTATTTATAAGCATGCTAAGCAAAATCCTCTGGCTAATCCTGTAGCCATTGCCATCATTCTGGTTGCTACCATTATTCAGTACATCGAGATGCCTTACTCGACCTACTTTGAGGGCGCGCAATTTATTCACTTCTTATTGGGTTCAGCAACGGTTTCCTTAGCTATTCCGATTTACCGAGGGCTGGCTAGCCTAAAGAGTCGCTCCATACCGCTGATTGTTTCATTAGTTACCGGTGGCTTGGTTTCTATAGTGAGCGGGGTTGGCATTGCTAACCTGCTGGGTGCCGACTCCAGCATCACGGGGGCAATGTATCCCAAATCGGTTACGGCACCAATTGCCATGGGTATTGCAGAACGTATTGGGGTATCACCAACACTCACTGCCATCTTTGCTGTCAGTACCGGCATTCTAGGGGCGATCTTGGCACCCTTTGTTTTAAATGCGCTAGGTATGAAAGCGTGGTGGCAAAGAGGCTTTGCAATTGGTATAGGCGCTCATGGTATCGGTACCTCAAGAGCATTTAGCATTCATCCTGAAGCAGGAACTTATGCAAGCTTAGCCATGGGCATGAATGGTGTGATCAGCGCTGTCGCTATACCAGTGATCTATCACCTATTTAATCAGTAAATTTTAGGCTGCTAGTAGTTGAGGAATACGAGCATGCTTCACTTTAGGCTTAATAGTCTTTCTTGCCTTCCACAGATCGTAGGCTGACTGTTGTGCCAACCAAACGCTTGCGCTACCACCATTTTTAACGCCTAGCCATGCCTCAATGCGCAGAGCCATCTCAGGAGAGATTGCAGCTCTAGCATTTAATACTCGAGATAAAGCAGGACGAGTAACCCCCAACTGCTCAGCTGCAGTTGTAACAGTAATCCCAAGAGCTGGTAAAACATCATCTCGCAAGGTGAGCCCTGGGTGCGGGGGGTTATACATTTTTCTCATTTTCAGCATTAGTGATAGTCCTGATAATTTACCAAAACCGCATCCTCACCTTCAAATTTAAAAGTTAGTCTCCAATTTCCACTAACCAGAATTGAAAAGTGACCGACTAATTTTCCTTTAAGCTGGTGAAGACGCCATCCTGGCAAATTCATATCCTCCCAAGAACTTGCTTCATTTAATCTAGCTAGCTGCCGAGCTAACCGTGGCGCATGCGAACTTTATATGCCAGCTTTATTGCCCGTTTCAAAAAATAATTGCAGTCCCTTGTGGTGGAATGATTTGATCATCCCACATTGTATAGCATAGCATTACACTAAGAAAGAGTTACATAAGACACAAAATACTTAGGGGTTAATTCACTTTCATCGCAGCATCCACTGCATCACCCAGCACGCTACACAAGAACTCTACTTCTTCCGGTTTAGAAATAAATGGTGGGCCCACTGCAATGCAGTCACCTGCTACACGCACCAGAGCTCCGCGTTCAATGCAAGCTTCTAGAATCTTCAATGCACGCAGCCCGGGTTTTCCTGGTACCGGCTCAAGATCAATTGCGCCAGATAAGCCAAAGTTACGAATATCCAATATGCCAGACTTACCTTTTAAGGCATGCAGGCCATTTTCTAAAACTTGCTCTAATGCTTTGGCGCGATTGACTACATCATCTGACTCAAAAATATCTAACACTGCATGGGCGGCCGATGTTGGTATTGGGTGTCCTGAATAAGTGTAGCCATGGAAGAACTCAATCGCCTGCTCTTGCCCGCCATTACCAATAATGCTGTCATAAATATCGCCGCGCACAAGTACACCACCCATCGGAATCACGCCATTCGTAATTCCTTTAGCAAAGGTGATCATGTCAGGCGTCACACCAAAACGATCTGCGCCAAAATTAGCGCCCAAGCGACCAAAGCCGGTGATGACCTCATCAAAAATCAGCAGAATGCCGTGCTTGGTACAGATCTTGCGAATCTTTTGTAAGTAACCCTCTGGTGGAACGATCACTCCGGTTGAACCTTGCACCGGCTCAAGGATGACTGCGGCAATCGTATTAGCATCATGTAATGCAACGATCTTTTCTAATTCATCAGCAAGATGAGCGCCCCAAGTCGGCTGCCCTTTAGAAAAAGCCATTTGAGAAAGATTTAATGTGTGCGGCAAATGATCTACGCCAGGGATCATAAGACTATTAAACATTTTGCGATTAGCAACCATACCGCCTACCGAGATACCGCCCATCCCTACCCCGTGATAGGCACGCTCTCGACCAATCATACGAACACGAGAAGCATTTCCCATCACGCGGTGATATCCAACCGCAATTTTTAGCGCAGTATCTACCGCTTCAGAGCCTGAATTAGTAAAAAATACTTTATCTAAACCTTTGGGTGCCATCTTGGCAATACGGCTTGCAAGAGTGAAAGCAGCCTCACTTGCCATCTGAAAAGCCGGGCAATAATCCATGGTTTCATATTGTTTGGTAATGGCTGCACCAATACGTGGATCAGCATGCCCCAAGGGTGAGCACCAAAGCCCAGAAAGGCCATCAAACAGCTTACGTCCATGATCGTCATAGTAGTAAGCTCCTTTAGCAGATTGCATCACTTTAGGGTTCTGATGAAAGTAGCGATTGGGGGTAAATGGCAACCAATAGGCTGACATATCAACTGTTTTTGAAGGGCTGTTCATGCTTGTCTCGTATGTGTTTAATAGAATTATTCGATACTATAGTAATTCAATAGCTTTTCATTGATCACCCTCATGAATTTAACCAACTATCCCTATGCCAAGCTCTAATGACTCCATTACGGTTGAGACCCTAGCGGCATTCAGCGCCGCCTGGAACCGCCACGATATCGACTCTCTAATGAGCTTCATGAGTGATGATTGTGTATTTCAGACCGCAGCTGGTCCAGATGCTTGCGGCACGCGCCATGTTGGCATAGCAGCTGTAAGGGCGGCCTTTGAAAGTGCCTGGTTGAACTTTCCAGATGCCCAGTGGATCCATGATCAACATTTTGTCCACGAAGACTTTGGAGTATCTCAATGGACCTTCACAGGGACAGCTGCTGACGGGACTCGGGTTGAGGCTGATGGCGTTGATGTCTTCACCTTTAAGGACGGCAAAATTCATTTAAAAAATGTCTTTCGGAAAAATCGCCCGAACTTGCCAGCAACAAAGTAAGTGGGAATGCTCTAGACTCAATCCCCATGAAATACAATCCGCTTTATGACCCCCTCAACTCTCAAAATCCTGGAACGGGTCAAGACTATGCTCCCAGTTATTGGGTTGCTAGTGCCGGGACTCCACCACTAACGGATGGTCCAGTAAGCCAAGATATTGATACCGATGTTGTTGTTATTGGTTCTGGCTCAACCGGTGTTTCTACTGCCCTGTATTTAGCGCAAGAGCACGGAATCAAAGCGGTCGTCTTAGAGGCCAACCAAACTGCCTGGGGTTGCTCCAGCAGGAGTGGCGGCCAGGGCCAAAATGCTAGCGGTCGGTTGTCGCGCTCTCAATGGATCGAGCGCTGGGGTTTAGAGACTGCAAAAAAACTCGATCGAGAAATTTATACTGGCTTTGAAAACTTCAAAGATCTGGTCAGTCAAATTGATTGCGATGCCACTGATGGTGGCCATCTTTATGTTGCTCATCGTCCAGAGAAGATGACTTATCTTCAGAATGAAGCGTGGGTCCGTAAAGATGTATTCGGATATGATCCTCTACTCATGAGCGCCCAAGAACTCAGGGAGCAATATTGTGATGATCATGATGCAGCTGGAGCTCTTTTGGAGCGCGAAGGCGTTGGTATTCACCCACTCAAATTTACTTTTGGGTTACTCCGCAAAGCACAAAGCTTAGGGGTAAAAATTCATACTAGTAGCCCCGTGAAATCTTGGGAAACAATCAATGGGGTTCATCACATCCAGACCCCTGGCGGAGTTGTTCGCGCCAAACGCATTGCGATTTGTACCGGCGGTTATGGCATGCAGGGTCTCAAGCCCATTAAGAATCGCATACTTCCAATTTTATCTAATTCAGTAGTAACCAGACCGCTGACAGAGGCAGAGATAGCGGCTTGCAATTTTCGTTCACATACCTTTTTAACGGATACGCGCACACTGCGTTTTTATTACCGTCTTCTTAAAGACAATCGCCTACAAATGGGGAGCCGAAGCTCAATCAGTGGTGCCGATGCAAATGCACCCGAGCATCTCAAGTTGTTAACGGATGGTATTGCTAGAAAGTTTCCACCTTTAGCAGGAATTCAGATTGATTACTCTTGGTGGGGATGGGTTGATGTCAGTCACGACATGATGCCCCGCATTACACAGCCCGACCCCAAGCAAATGGTATGGCATGCATTGGGCTATGGAGGTAATGGTGTTTCCTTTTCTACCTGGGCTGGGAAGCGATTAGCAGAACTTGTTGCTGGAAGCAAAGCCAATGCGGAAGTGTTCAAGTTACCGATTTATAACTCTCCCCTCGAATTTCCTAATCTATTTAGCCAAGTACGCTCAGAAGCGCTTGCCCCCTTTAGAAGATTGGGGCAAAGTATTCTTTATAAGTGGTATTGGTTTAAAGATGAAAAATAAACATATCCAACAAGACTCCAATTTTTTTCTACAAAGGCTTCCATGAATCTCATTCATCGCATCGTCTTCAGTGCCGCACTCTCTCTTAGTTTAATGAATGCTAGCATCGCGTCACCAGATACAGATTGGCCAAAAAAACCAATCCAAATGATTCTTTCCTTTCCTGCTGGCGGATCAACTGATGTCTTTGCTCGCAGCATTGCAGTTCCATTAGGTGAAGCATTAGGTCAGGCAGTAGTCGTTGAAAATAAGCCGGGCGCCGGCGGAATGATTGGTATGACTGCAGCAGCCAAAGCTAATCCAGATGGCTACACTATTCACTTTAGCGCTTTAACAAATCAGGCAATCGCCCAAGCACTCTTTAACAATCCACCTTTTTCTCTCCAAAAAGATTTTGTCTCTGTTGCTTTGGTAGGCTCTGTTCCTCATATTCTGGAAGTGAACCCGAGTGTCCCAGCCAAAAATATGACTGAGCTAATTGCCTTTATTAAGTCAAAGAATGGCAACTTTAATTACGCCTCTCAGGGCAATGGCAGCCTCTCACACTTAGAATCTGCTTTGTTTATGCAGCGCATTGGCGCTACTGGCACACATATTCCATACAAAGGCAGTAGTTTTGCCTTGCCTGATTTAATTGCTGGTAATACCTTAATGATGTTTGATAGCTTAACGGCATCTCTGCCACATATTCAAAGCGGTAAACTCAGACCGATTGCAATTGCCTCAAATGAGCGCTCACCCCTGTTACCAGGCGTCCCAACACTTGAGCAGGATGGCTTTAAGCAATTCGATGTTGAGAATTTATTTGCCATTTATGCGCCCAAGGGTACTTCACCTGCTGTTGTTGCTCGCTTGGAAAGAGAGATTCGGAAAATTCTCACGAATCCTGACTTCAAAAATAAGTTAGCTAACCAGGGCATTCAAACCCAATTTGCTAACTCAGAAAAACTGATAGAAATCACTGCCGCCGAACATACTAAGTGGTTAAAGTCTGTGAAAGCGGCCAATATCAAGGTTGACTAATTAGCTACTGCATTTAACTTCTAGAAAAATATCCATGTTGATTTCTCCTCCCTTTGGCGGTGGTCGTGCACCTGTTCTTGCCAGAAACACTGTTGCCAGCTCTCAACCACTAGCTACACAAGCCGGTATTGAGGCGCTACAAAGTGGCGGCAATGCAGTGGATGCTGCACTAGCCACTGCGATCACCTTAACCGTTGTTGAGCCAACCATGAATGGCCTGGGTGGTGATGCTTTTGCGATTCTTTGGGATGGTCAAAAACTCCACGGCTTAAATGCTTCTGGTCGTGCCCCTGCTGCTTGGACACCAGAATATTTTGCCGGCAAATCCGCTATGGATCTGATTGGTTGGAATACCGTTACCGTTCCAGGCATGATTGCTGGCTGGGTTGAGTTATCGAAAAAATTTGGCAAACTCCCTTTTGCACAGTTATTTAAGCGTGCCATTGATTATGCGAAGAATGGTTTTCCTGTTTCTCCTGTCATTGCGCGTCAATGGCGCGAAGCCATTCCGATTCTGAAAAATCAACCAGGATTCACAGAGTCTTTTCTGATCGATGGCAAAGCGCCACAAGCGGGCCAGATTTGGAAATATCCTGCCCAAGCAAAGACCTTAAAAGAGATTGCAGCAACCGAAGGCCAATCTTTTTATAAAGGCGCCCTTGCTCAAAGCATGGTCGACTTTGCAATGGCTTCTGGTGGTTGTTTCTCCATGCAAGATTTTGCAGATAACAAACCGGATTGGGTTGATCCACTTGCTTTTGATTATGGTGATTACACCCTCCACGAGATTCCACCGAATAGCTCAGGTATTGCCGCACAGATCGCTTTAGGTATTTTGGAAGCTGCAAACGTAAAGCAATACCCAGCAAATTCTGCACAGCGTATTCATCTACAAGTAGAAGCCATGCGGATCGCCTTTGCGGATGCTTATGAATACGTCTCCGATGCCCGCTCGATGACGATGCCCGTGAGCTCATTGCTTGATAGAGAATATTTAGCCAGTCGTGCTGCACTCATTGATCACAATAAAGCCGGAGCCTATGGCCCTGGTGATCCGCACTCTGGCGGTACGGTGTATCTTTGCGCTGCAGATGAATCCGGCATGATGATTTCATACATCCAGTCGAACTTTAAGGGCTTTGGTTCTGGCGTGGTTGCCCCTGGTGGTATTGCACTTCACAACCGTGGCATGAGCTTTAGCCTCAAAGATGGGCACCCCAATCAAGTTGCCCCAGGTAAACGACCTTTTCATACGATTCTGCCCGCCTTCTTATCAAAGGATGGCAAACCCACAATGGCCTTTGGTGTGATGGGCGGCAATATGCAGCCCCAAGGGCACATTCAAGTAGTTATGCGATTTGTGGATGAGTATCTCAATCCTCAAGCATGCTCTGATGCTCCTCGCTGGCGGATTGATGACTTAGGTAAGTTGACCGTTGAAGCAGCAATGCCAGCAAACATTGTTGAGGGCCTGAAAAATATGGGTCACGAAGTAACGGTGATGCCTGCCAATAGTTTAGATTTTGGCAGCGCTCAGGCAATTGCCAAGATTAGCGATGAATCTGATTCTGCCTATATAGCTGGTAGCGATCACCGCAGGGATGGATTGGCAACTGGGTTTTAAAGATTACGAGTTGGGCAAGCAGTTCAAATAAAAGCGTTTGATCTCTTGGTCACAACTCACATCTCTAGGTTCAATTGGTCTTTGTAGAGAAATGCCCTCAATCGTTTTGCATCTACTGAGGGCTACGTAGACTTGGCCGGATGCAAATGCGCCAGAGGATAGATCTACCTTTACTTTATCAAGCGTCTTACCCTGGCTCTTATGAATAGTCACTGCCCAAGCGAGCATTAACGGTATCTGAACATAAGTTCCCACAATACTTGGCGAGATCTTGCCTGACATCATGTCGTGATCATAACGATAAGATTCCCATTGATGGCCAGCAACTTCAACGGTATTGGAATATGGTCCATTCTTCACCATCACCTTAACCTTGTCTGGGAGCATCTCTCGTACAACACCAATCGTGCCATTGACCCAGCGCTTCGGAAAATTGGGGTCTGTTGCCGTAAACATGACTTTTGCGCCAACCTTTAATGCTAGATTATTGGCTGAAGGTAAGCTGCGTTCATCAACATTAAACTTTCCGGTCGTTTTGCCGGCATAGACTTTGACTTCATTCGTAATGGCACGTAATCCTGCGCCATTGATTTGATCTGCTCTTGCATTGGTGGTAGTGAGTGTGATGGTTTCTTCATCTACCTCGACGTCTTTTCGATAGCATTGTGCATTGAGCGTATCCAGTACCTCATCTATATCCTGATTAATACGGATACGATTCAGAAGCTCCGCAAAGTGCTCATCCTTTTGACGGAAGATCTTCGATAACTCCACCATAGTGACATCTTTGCGGTGCAGAGCCATAGCGCAGAAGAAATAAGGACCTTCGTAGCCCCGATCAGCTAGCACTTGCATATCGCTACTCGATACCACTGGCGGCAACTGAAATAAGTCCCCTACAAACATCACCTGAATGCCGCCAAAGGGTTTACCTTTTTGCGGTCCATTCTCGCGCAAGAATAAATCCATGGCATCAACTACATCAGCCCGCACCATGGAGATTTCATCAATGATCAGCAGGCGAATATCTTTATAGAGGCGCTTATCACGGAGCGGCTTAATATCTTCTTCAGGAAAGATCAAGCGTGGTGGCAATCTAAAGAAAGAATGAATCGTGACACCCTTCACTTGCAATGCAGCTACGCCAGTAGGTGCAACGACTACAACATTGCCAGGAATCGTTTCTCGAAGATAGCCAATGAGAGTGGTTTTGCCAGTACCCGCTTTACCACTGACAAAAATATAGGGATCATGCCGCCCAATAGCTTCAATGACCGCCTGGTAATCTGGGGTAACTTCAATTTCGGATGAATCTATTGCAGAACTAGTCATCCCCTATTGTTTCACGGCATCGGCGACACACCGAAATCCGATATAAACCACGGTGATATCGCTAGATTTAGATTCCACATCGGATTCTTGCTGTCTCTCTGGGCCATACCACCAAGATGCACCGCGGGTAATGAATCCGGCATTGCGCTCTGTAGCCGTCCATTCCCAAACATTACCCCCCATGTCATACATACCATTGACACCGGGCTTAGTTGTTTTAGTAGTGACATGCCCTGTACCGCGATTCAGAGCGCCAGAAGGAGCAAGGCCCTTATAGTCACCACAGCCATTTAAGCAATGAGAAACCGCTGGAGTATTGCCACCAGGAAATGGGTAACGCTGTCCTCTCACATAGCCAGCAGGAGGATTTGCTCTTTGCTCTAAAAATGCAGCTGAAGTCCACTCAGCATCAGTCGGCAAACGTTTGCCGTAATAACGACAGATGGATTCTGCTTCTTTTTGGTTGAGATGCACTGCTGGTTCAGAATCCCCAGCAGGAACTCCATAAGGAGTCTTCCAAGTCCAGCCTGGTTTTTGCACAAAGCCGCTTTCATAATTTAAGCCACCACCCTTCTTCTCGGCAGCACTCACAAAACCAGTAGCAGCAAAACCTTTGACATCACCGATGGTCATCTCCGTTTGATCCCAAATGAGATTGCCGATTTTCACCGTAGGAATGGAAGATGCAGGAGCGCTTTGGCTAGACGTAGATCTGAGCATGAAGTAGGCTGCAATAGCTGTCAGCACTAGGCCAAACAGAATGGTGAAGAAATCAAACTTTTTCATAACAGGAACTCCAAGAGAGTCAATTAAATGATGACTATTCTAAAGAGAAGTGCTTATTAATGCTCAGAAGCTTATCTGGTTTCTGCCAGCCCCTTTGGCGCGGTACATGGCCTGATCGCACAGACTGAAGTATTTCTTGAAAATCATATTAGAGGAGGATAAATTATCGGTATGAGGGTTGTAAATTGCAATACCAATGCTGATAGTGATAGAAATATCTTTACCATCAACATTTACTGAGGGTTTGCTAGCTATGTGCTTCCTTAAGCGTTCAGCTGCCTCACCAGCACTTTTCTGATCAAGCTCAGGAAGCACAATCAAAAACTCTTCTCCCCCTACTCGCCCAAAGATGTCTACTTCACGCAATTCATCTTGGGAGCGTTTTACTAAATCAATTAAAACTAGATCTCCAACAGGGTGGCCATAGACATCATTCACATTTTTAAAATGATCGATATCTGCCATTAAAAAAGCAATGGGCATTTTGCTTCTAAAGCTCTTTTTAATTTCAATTTCAACTCTGGCAAACGTCTCGGCACGACTCATGGCACCAGTTAAAGAATCTATTTTTGAAAACTGATCGAGTAGGAAATTACGATCCTCCAACTCAATCAATAGTCTTCGGAACTGAAACATGCCCAGCAAAAGAAATAAGGAGATCGGAACGGATAGCCAAGCATCGACAATGTTAATACGACTTTCATTTAAAGACTGAACCAAGGGAGCGACTCTCCTACCCACCATCAATGTCAAGCCAATGGCTAAAAACCCGCAAGCCAATCGATAAGAGCTTGCTCTAAAAAATAGGGTAACAGCAAAAATAGCTGCAAAAATTTGGCAAAGTAGGCTAATGGTGTAAAGGATTAAGCCAAGAATCATAATTTAAGTTGACTCAATGATTTCTTGTAATGAATTACTCTCTTTTATTAATTCCAGTGCAGCATCAACTACTTTGGAGTCCAATTTGATGCCTGCTTCGGCACTAATTTCTTCCATGGCCGCATTAAGCCCACGAGCTGGGCGATATGGACGGTGGGTAGCCATCGCCTCAATAGTGTCGGCCACTGCAAGTATTCTTGCCTCTTGGGTAATTTGATCACCAATCAGACCTTTGGGATAACCGCTCCCATCCAAGCGTTCATGGTGCTGATGAACCATCTCTGCAATCGGCCACGGGAATGGAATATCTTTAAGGATCTGAAAACCAGTTTCAGCATGCTCTTGCACCATCTTCATTTCTAACTCGGTCAGATGTGTTGGTTTGGTCAAAATTTCCGCTGGTACAGCCACTTTCCCAATGTCATGAACCATAGCAGCCATATACAAAGCTTGAATAGTATCGTTATCCATACCCAACTTTCTAGCTAAAGCCATGCTAATTTGAGCTACCCGCTTTTGATGTCCAGCAGTATAGGGGTCACGCCACTCCATGGTTTTAGACATAGCTTCAATCGTGGAGCGTAAGGCTCCCGCTAATCGCTCTTGGGTCTGCTCTTTTTCATGAATCTGTATATCTAATTGATGTTGACGCTCAATAGCACGCAAGCCAAAGCCTATCTCATGCGCAAGACTTTCGAAAAGCATAACTTCATCCGGTCCAAATGCATTCGGTACAGTTGAATAAACCAAGAGACAGCCAAAGGGATGGACTTGGCCATCGGGTATTGGACAGCCGATAGAAGAACGAATGCCATATTGATGAGCCAGCTCAAGCCATGGAGCAAATCCAACATCCATTTCAGTATCAGCCAGTACGGCCGACCGATTAGATCTAATGCATTTTCCAGCGGGACCCATTCCGGATGGTTTTTGATCAGACCAACTCACAACTAGATTTTGAATATAAGCAACGGCTGAGCCAGCGCCACCTAAAACTTTGACGGTTTTTTCTTCATCATCGAGAGCTTGACCAACCCAAGCTACAGCATAAGGGCTTTGCGCCGCAATAGCATTACAAACCTCTTCGATCAGCCTGTCAGTAGAGTCCGCTCTGGCTAATGCTGCCGCTGCTTCTGATAGCGCAGAAAGGGCCCAACTACGCTTTTCAAGTTGAAGGCGTAGCTCACTTTCAGAACCCCCATGGCTGCTCGGATTTTTGTCAGTCATCTATTCATTATCAATCGAATCATAGTGAATAAATCAATTTAATAGAAATATTATTAAATAAAGAAGCATCAATACTGCTAAATGCCTTGCTTTGAAACTCAAAGCAGAGGATTATGGACAAACAACAATTGGGTGAGACATGAAAGAAGATATAGACAAGATTTATGCGAAGCTAGTTAGCCTGGAGTCTGAGGTGAGCAACCTACGTCAGGGCTATATTTTGGTGAATCAGCAGTATATAAAGGCGCTTGCTGGACTAAAATCGCTTACAAATAGCGCTCTCGAAGCCGCTAAACGTTCTGCAATAGCAGCAGAAAAGGCTTTATTAGCTGCAAAAAATTCCGCATTAGCAGCCAAGCTAGCAGCATCAGAAGCAATTGTTGCTGCTGCAGAAGCAGCAGCAGATGCAGCAGCAGCATCAGCAGAGGCCTCTATAGAGGCAGCTGCTGCAGCCTCTGCAGCAGCCTCGGCCGCTGCGGCTGCAGTCGCCACTCAAGCTGAGGAAGCTTCTATGCATGCTTCAGCCGAAGCAGCAGAAGCCACAAGGCGCGCAGCTGAAGCTGCCGCAGAAGCGGTTCGAATGTCTAATGCAGCAGCTGAGTCAGCAAGAAGTGCTAGAAAAAATAGTAAGTAGCTTTTAGCCTAGAAAGGAATAATTAATTCTTCCATTACGTAACGATAGAAGTAATTAGGCCCCAAAAATCCTGCTGATTTACCGTAACCTGCCCTGGTTTTAAAGTAATAGCTATTTGAAGCCACAGGGCTAGTTGCTGCAAATTCATATAGCTGTGTTGTAGTACTCGGATCTTGGCTCACCTTTTGCCGCCCCACTCCTGCTGTACCACTAAGCATCCACCCAGAAATTCTCTTTCTTGCTCCAAAAGCAATCATTGTCTCGGTATAGTGATCTGGATTGAAATAGTTATTAGGCACAGTAGTGTTCGTATCCCGGTATTGCCTGTAGCGCAATTGAGCAGTTAGGCCATAATCCGGTACAAGATCGTAGATAAGCTTAGCGCGCACTAATGGTCTTGTATTGGTATCTGAAAAATACATATTCCCAACCATAGCGATAGCAGTCAACCTCTCTAACACTTGTTGCTCAACGCTTGCAGCACCCATTGTGTAGTAAATCCCATTATTTAAAGAATTCTGCGTTTCTACGCGATCACGATTCAGTATCAACTCTGCCTTTGTGGAGTCAGTGACGCGAAAACCATAGTTACTATCAGTGGTAATAAGTTTGTGGCCATTCTGCAAGTTATATCCAATGTTCGCGTTATAGCCCAGCCCAGTTCGAGGATTAATTGCTTTTGTTAATAGGGTATAAACTTCTGCTGAAGAATCCCAACCGCTTTGCGTGAAGTAATTATGCTGATAGCTGACACCAGTGTATTTTTCACCGTGTTCATATAAAGGCAAAAATCCAGCATTGTATTTATATGTAGAGAAACCTTCGCTATCAGAAGCAATGTAGGCATTGGGAGCAGATACAGCCATTTTGGATGCTGGCTCTTCCTCTGCATGAGCAATGACTGAAAATGCTATTAATAGCCATAGAAGCTTATTCAATAGATTCACTTAGTTCCCCAAGTTTTTCGCAGATTAAAAATCTCTGAGAAGTAGCCATAAACACAGGCTGGCTGTAGAACCAAGCCATAAGCAAAGACGTAAAAAATAAAACCGAAAACATTAGCGCGCACTTTGAGATGTTCTTCTTCAAACATAGCCTTGCCCTTTAAATACATTTGCCAGTTCAAAAGAAAAGCCATGGGCAAAAGGGATAGGGTCATAGGGCCAACGATCCAGTAAACACCAAAACAAGCCAAAAGAATTCCTGGTAAAAACCCAAAGGTGAAGGCAATATCCATTAATGGAAACATTGTGTTCCACCAGACATATAGGGTAGAAAACCGAGGTTGAAATAGGATTGATGGATTTGCTTTAAATGCTTCTATCAAGCCTCTAGACCAACGCTGTCTCTGACGGACAAATCGCTTTAGGGTGTTAGGGCAATCTGTAAACGCCAAAGCATTTTCGGCGTGACCCACCCGATATCCTTTTGACAGGATCTGCCAGGTAAGCACAATATCTTCACCCACCATCTCTGGCCAACCTCCAAGCTCATTCAGAGTTTTACGCTCATACAATGAAAAAGCACCCTGCGCTACCATAGTGCCCTGAAACAATGATTGAATGCGCTTAATAGTGGCAATACCTAAAAAGTAATCCCATTCTTGAGCTTTGGTAATCCAGTTTTCTCTGGAGTTGCGAATGAGAATTTCACCAGCAACCGCTTTGGTGTTAATGGGATCCGATAAATACCGACCCACTAAGTGTCAAATGCCATCTTTAAGAACATAACTATCCGCATCTATAGAAATCACAATATCAGTTGTGACCTCTTTAAGCCCATGATTAAGAGCTGATGCTTTACCGCCGTTAAGACCCAAATCAATCAAGCTTAAATTTGGATGAGCTACTTGCAGCACTTTTATAGATTCAACCGTCTTATCACTTGATCCATCATTAATAACAATAATTCGTATATCTGCAGCGTAATCTTGTAAAAAAATCCCTGATAGGGTTGATGCAATTGATTTTTCTTCGTTATAGGCAGCGATTAACACCGTGATCGGTGGATAGTTTTGCTGGTCAATGACTTTTGGTCTTTTATCTAAAAACAAAGCCATTGCCACAAACGTATTCATAAAGCCGGGGATGATTGCTATGAAGGTAATGATGAAATAGGCTGCATAAACTCCTATCTCGCGACTTAAATCCTCATACCAAGGCTGCGAATACCAGAAGGAGGCGCCCATCCAAGAGAGGGCAAAAATGAGGGCTGTAAAAAACTTGGCTATAACTGAAAAGTACAAGATAGCATCTATTTTAGATATGAATGTTTCAGAATACCCCTTAAGAAGAGCTAAAAGCCAAGCCTGAAAATATATTTAAAAAAATATAAGGAATAAAAAAGATCCCTGAAGAATATTGGGGGCTTTTATTTAGGGTGTTTGATGGGGCGAACGACGGGGCTCGAACCCGCGACAACCAGAATCACAATCTGGGACTCTACCAACTGAGCTACGTCCGCCTCTGAAGGATTAGATTATAGCTTTTTGCTCAAAAACCTGTCAAAAAAGCTGTTTCTAGGTCCTTACTTAAGCACTTTCATACTCAAAAGCTGCCCAATCTCCTAGGGTTAGGCTGGCATCAATGAAAAAATCTACAATCGCTGCTTTGCTCTGCACTTTAGCTAAAGCGTGGTGATCAGAGAGACGCTGACGCCAATATCTTGACCCTGCTCTGCCATTGGCTAAGCCTAGGATATGTCTTGTGAAAGCGCCAATATAAAAAGGTTTTCCTTTGGATTTACATTCATCAAACCAAGCTTTCACTTGTTTAACTAATCCAATCTGAATTCGGTGCCACTCGGTTTCACTAAAGAGATAACCAGCCGCATCACCATTCGTATGAATCAAATCATCCCAGCCCAAGAGCATTGCTGGGAAATGATATGCCGCCCTACCCACCATGAAGCCGTCAAAGTCATCCCAATGACCAGCAATTTGCTCATTAGTTTCCAAGCCACCATTGAGTAGAACTTTAAGATTCGGAAATTGTTTTTGCGCATCTACCCTTAGTCTTGCAGCGACTTCGTAATGTAATGGTGGTTTACTACGATTCTCTTTTGGAGAGAGCCCCTTGAGAACTGCATTGCGTGCATGAATAGTGACCTGACTTGCGCCAGCATCCGCTACCGCCAACATGAAATCGAGTGCAAATTGATAATCTTTTTCTGAGCTGGATGCATCCATCGAGTCCAATCCAAGACGATGCTTTACCGAAATCGGAATATCTACCGCACCCTTTATTGCCTTGACGCAGTCAGCAACTAAATTAGGCTCTGCCATCAGGCAAGCACCGAAAGCGCCGCGCTGAACACGCTCAGATGGGCAGCCACAATTGAGATCAATCTCATCGTAGCCCCACTGCTGTGCAAGCTCTGCTGATTTAGCCAAGTCACTAGGTTCTGAACCACCTAGCTGAAGTACAACTGGGTGCTGATCCTGTGAATAATCCAAATGGCGCGGGACATCCCCATGCAGGAGTGCGCCCGTAGTAACCATTTCGGTATACAGAACGGCTTCTTTAGTGAGCGTACGATGAAAAGAGCGGCAGTGACGATCGGTCCACTCCATCATGGGCGCAACAGCAAGACGTTTCTTAGGGGTATTGGTCATGAACTTCTATTAATTAGCAATGATCAGCATTTTAAATGCATCAGGGCAACCGAAGCTGCCCTGATCTCATGGTTTTAGCGCAAGCTTCAGCGTATCTTCGCGGGCTTTGCCTCAAGCTCGACCGCTAAATCTTGAGGCCCATATAGCCAAACTTGAGATGAGCCGGTAGATCAGGATCTCCAACCATAGCACCAAATGTTTCCACTAGACTAAAGATGATTCCTTTTGCCGCACTACTAGTAATCGATTTATTGCTTACTACTTTATCAATATGGTTGACGGCGTCCAAATAAATAGTCATGTCCAGGCGGACCATCTAGCCCTAATTCTTCTTGAGGTTCCTGAGGTATATTTGCTCCTTAAATTAGAACTTAAATCATTTGATCTACTTTATAGAAAAACTTACGGGCATGCTCCAGAATTTCTTTATCAGAGGGTTGATCAACGGTTTCTAAGCCAACAATCATTTCTTCTACTTGGGCATTATGTTTATGAGCATACTTGATGAGCTCTAATTTTGCAGGACTGGGCCCCAGAATTAAGATTTCTTGCGACTTGTTTACCGCATAAATGACTGAGTAGAGATATTTAGAGTCTAAGACCAGCTTACTAGCACCAGGATGCATCTTGGTACCAGAAATTAATTCTGCGATTTTGCCGAGCATTTTGAATAGCAGATCTTTTGCTGGCAAATTCGTTTAAATTCAACTTAGTTGGCTCATAAAGCTCGCAACCCACTCTAATGCGAGATGCTTCGATGGGGCTTGGCCTGAGATTTCTAATAATAAGATCAAATTTTGCAGTTCTGGCCGTCAAGCGCTCCAATGAGCAACCAGTCCAAATAGTTCCAACTTCCATCTCAGTCGAACCAAGCCGAAGATCTAGCTGAATACCCTTGTCAGAAATATTAACAATATCTCCGATCATCTCTTTACCAACTGAAAAGAAGATCAATGCCTTAAGAGCCCTATCTGGAGGGGCGCTAGCCCTAAAGTCTTCCCGCCTCTGAATTAAGGATATGGTCTTGGGAATATCACAACTGAGGAATCCAGATTCAGCAAATTTAAGACCTGCTACTGGAAATTGTAACTTCCCCCCCTCAAGACCTGCAATGAAATAACAGGTTTGTCCAATAAAGGCATTCAGGCCATTTCTAGGAGATTCTTCGATCTTTAGCTTCATCCCAGCCTTAGAGTCTAAACTCTGAACGTTGACAGGGAATAGCTCTGAGGATTTGACATTGAAAATACTAGCTGTTGGTCCCGGGGAGAACATGCGCTCTAAGTTTTTAAAAATAAAACGAGGATCAAGCTGAAACTTAGTATCAACTTCTTCAAGCTCAGGAGGGAATATTATGAGGCTCATGAGGATATTTTACGGGAGTATGATTCATTTATGAAAACATTTGAGATTATTTCAATCGAGCCAACCAGCTTAGCTAACTATTGGGTTGTCAACTTCAAAATCGCTGGTGGCAAGATCGAAAAAGAGGATATTCAGGCATGTGACCCAAATGAGGCTTTTATTAAATTTCGCAATCAAATGATCAATCAATTCAAAACTAAAAATCAAACCAAAAAGTAGCCAAAAAAGTACAATCTTATTAGGCATACCATTAATGGACTAAAAGCGATGACTCCTGAAGAACTTGAAAAACACGCAGACCTCATTAAAAGAGCCAAAATATTGAGCGCAGCTAGTGAGCAGTACTTTAAGGCAGCGCGCGCTATTGAAATGGGTGAATCAGAGGACTCCCGCTATCGCCATATCAAATCTGCTAAAGAATCTATTGAAGAAGCATTTCCGGAAGTATTTCAGATCCGTCATCCAGCTCCCAAATACATTATCAAAGAAGAGAATGATCATCGAGTCGTCAAAACAATTGCCATTGTGATTTTAATTCTCGGTATCTTATATTCTTTTGTTAAATTTGGGCCGACAGGCGATCTCAGCAAAACATGGACAGCTGATGATATTCCGAAAGCAACTGCTTATCCAAAATAATTACTATAGATTTTCGGTGTCTTAATAAGTTTTAAGCTAAGTCTCTGAAGCAACTTGCGCTTCAGCAAATTTCATTTCTAAAGCCAATCTCTTAAATCCTGGTTTATCTGGGTAGGTTTTAGAGAGATAGTAAATTAATTCACGGTCAGTTTTACCATGCTGGTGCTCTTTAAGCAGGCTCCTAAGCGCCCAAATTAATTGCAAGTTATTGCGCTCATCCCTCAATATATTTGCCTTTTCTTCAGAATTCTCGTCCAAAGTATCAAGGTCGACACCCTTCGCAAAGGCCTCAAGCCTTATAGGCATATCCCATTTGCGAACATGCTGAGCCCAAAACAAAAATCGCTTGAAATCAACGCGCATATTTTGAGCTGAGAAATTCTGAATCCAAGCATGCTCAGTGAGTAAATCTAACCTTGCTTTAAATGCATCGTAATTCCCATCAAAATTAGAGAGATCAAAATGAAGCTCTCCTGCTGCATCCCGAACTGGAAATTTAATTTGCTTAGGATTAATACCATGAACTAAGGCAGCAGCCTGCCAAGTGTATATATAAGGTTTTGAAAACCAAAAATCCCAATCAATGTCAGCCATAAACTACCCTCATGAATATTGCGTTAGGCATAGCTTACTATGGCTAGAAAAATTACAGGTGATTGAACTGGCATCTGTTAAATTAAGAGCATATTAACCACCATTCACTTCAAGAGCCATGATTAAAAATATCCTGTTCCTGCTAGGGTCCCTCACATCTCTCAATGCATTAGCCGATTTGTCGATCGCAGACTTTGAAAATAAAAATAAAGCTCAATCGACTAATACCTATCTTTTAGGTCTTAGTGCTGGCCTAAATACTGCTAATAAGAGCTTAAGCGCAAATAAGCAAGTGCCTTTGTATTGCTACCCACCCTATTTAAATCTCAGCATCGCCAATTACAAAGAGATCATTTCTTTGGGCATCCAAGAACTTTCGCCAGATAGCCCCATCAAGCCCAGCGTAGATGAAATTCTACTGAAAAAACTCAGCGCGCTCTATCCTTGCGGCTATAACTAAACGACTTATATTTGACCAGCCTTGTGAGTAGACTGAGTGCTTGAGGGCTCAGCATTTTCCTTGGCATTCTGATCTGCTTTTAGCGAAAAATACTGCAAAACATCTGCTTCTAATGTACTGATTTCCGTGGCTGGCTGGTTGTTAGGTGCAATAAGTCCCAGCAAAAAGTAAAGCACTATTCCAAAGATGGCACTTGCTGTGACTAACGGCATTAGGTAACTTTTCAATCGCACCTTTCATTACTTCAGAGGGCTCAGCCTTGAGCTAACAATATGGATCACGCTAGGCATCGTATCGCTTGGATAAGCTCGACGGCCAACCTGCTCCTGCCACAAAAGTCGATCCTTGACGAGATCATCGATATGCAGCTCCACAAAGACCTCAGAAGCAACCGGTATTTGATTAAGAACCTCTTTTTGTCCCATACTGCCTCCTTCAAGAATGGCACTGCTCATAGATATATCTTAGGTGCAATGAGTCCTTTATCAAAGAGGTAAACCCTGTTTTGGGTAGATTTCTTACCTACTGAAATGTCAATCTAAGTGACTGAATTTGATCAGAAAAAAGGTGCCGAGTTTTACGGACCAGGGATACGCAGATGAAAAAATGTGAAAAACTTAAAGATTACAAAAGGCTACAGGAAAATACTCTTGAGAACTTGAATTATGGGTGATAAGCCTCTAATTCATATGGCTTTTAAAAGAATTAAATTGGGTAATATAAGCAAAAGTAGCGAAATTTATCTATTTCATACCCAAAAGATCTAAGGAATTAGCCCTTCATTAGCAAGCTAGTTAAGGCATTCCGCGCTTCAGCAACCCCCAAATCCATCGCCAACTGAAGCAAAACAGTGGCTTTGGGTACATCCCCAAAATGACTCTTAACCACCCCATAGTTATATACCGCCTGAGGATTTCTATTTATTGTTTCACGCTCGAGCTCATGAAACAAAGTATCCAATTGAGATTGATTGAGTTGACCATCCATAGCCATCATGCAGGGCTTTAAGAAAGTGCATTCCACAGAACCAACCTCAAGCGCCATAAAGGCCTCAAAAGCCTGCGGGTATAAGCCCAACTTGAGATACTGCTCTGCTTGGCAAAAATCAGAGTTTTGCATTGACATAATAGGGTATTCCTTACACTGTAATCTGTTCCCAAGTGCCATTTAACTTCGTATGAAAAGGCTCATGGTAGCGATAAAACTCAATATCTCTAAATTGGCTATTTGCCTCTAAGATACGATTAGACAAGGCAATAATATTCGAGGGTTGCCAGCTAAAGTCTGGTTGCTCGACCCAAGCGCGAATTCCTTCCTCTCGCTTAATGAAGTGATCCATAGAGCCAATCATCTTCGCAATATCCTTCTCATAGGTCACTAAAGCTCTTAGATAGCTTGGTGAATCAGCAAAAGCAAGCTGAATGACAATGTATGGCAAGGCAAAAGCAAGTGTTTTATGCTTGCGCACATTTCTGAAGTACACCTGCTGAGTGATATCCCACTGCTGGTCTGTACTATTGAGCGAGTAGTCAAAAACCCAATTACTGCTATAAAAGAAGATGCACTGTCTACCAACGATTTCATCAGCAATCTTGCGAATATGGCTTTGCTCCCGCAATAAACGTAATTGCTCATAGGGTTGTAGCTTTGGACTCGAAGAAATCTCTAGATCAGAAGGGGAAATCATTCTTGTCTCTTGTATTGTTCTATCGCCACATCCACTTTATCGCCTAGATCCCTACTGATGCGATAAACAAAATTCTGATCGCTTATAAAAAAGTATTTTTTAAGATTTGGATCAGCAAATACGATTCGCTTGAAATTACCCTCGCTTAAATTATTTATTAAGCCCAAAGTCTTTTGGGCTTCAGGTTTTAGGGTAATGGGATCTTGTACCCCAGAAATTCTAGCGAATAGATCAGTTTTGTTGGTGGCGCCTTCGTAAAAAGCAACGCAGCACTGCAAAACACCCTTTGGTCTTACACCAGTCCACGTAAATTCTTCATCGGCAAACTTGAGAAGGTTTGCGGTAACCAAGAGCTTTTGCTTACCACCGCCATCTTGAATCCACATACCGATCCATCTTTCATTGATCGGCATTACTGCTGCTGGCTTACTAGAATCTTTTGTTTCAGTGGCACTCAGCGATTCCTGAGAGGTGATTATGCCCGACACCACCTGGTCGGAGTTTTGTGTTGCTGGCAATGCCATAGTAGGATTTAATGCAGAGACTACAGGTACCGCAGAGGGTGTTACTGACTGTACAGAATGTGAAATAGCATAAATAAGCCCGCCAAGTAGGGTTACAAATAAAAATATGCCTAGCACTATAATGACCCTGATTCGCCTAGCCTCATTCCAAGTTTCCTGGTGCGTATCGAGATCTGGAACTTGAATAGTTGAAAAAGGATTTTGAAGAGCCTCAAATTCTGATGGTGATTGAGTATCAGCCTCAGGCTTATTCTGCTCTTGAAGGTTGAGTGACGACTCTATTGGTGATTTAACAGAAAGTGGCAGGTTGATTTCTTGAAGGCACTCGAGTTGATGAATAAATAGCAATGCGTCATCAACACTAGGAAAAATTTTATCGTGTGCAATAATTTTATTTAATGCCAGATTTTTTTCAACATGGTATTTAGCTAGCAAATACAATACATAGGAATCATTGCTTAATTGTCTCATACCATGAAAAGTTCTTTGTGGGACTTCTTTCTCTGGAATAAAGAAAATACCAGCAGACAAAAAAATAATTCCGAAAAACCATTTAAGTTGAGCCGAGGTTTGAAGTTGCTCCGCAATAAATTTAATAAGTACAGAAAAGTCAAAGGACGCACTTTCTGAGTGGGCTGAAGCTAAGAGCAAAATACAACCACAAATAATTGCCGTGAACTTTAGTGCTAGCTGAAGACGCCAATTTGGGGCGGCGGTGTCTCGCATTAGTTTCCTTGTTGAGATAAATGAGTCTTGCTGGCTTGGGTCAAGTCGTAGGCATCCAAGGCTTTCAAACCTCAATTTTAACCACAAGTAGGGCAAGCTATTGTCATGAAGAGGGCTTTGTAGTTCTAGTTTCTTCCGTTTTTTGGCCCACGGATTCATCCGCGATTTCCGAAATAGGTCCTTGACTACCTTCAGTGCTCTCTTTTTGTGTTTCAGCTGGGTTTTTTGTAGCCCCGGCATGATTCTGAGTGGTTACTTTGACATGAGTATCAATTGAGTCGAAATTATCTACCCATTTATATTGCTCTAAAAAATCTGCCTGCGGTAAAAAACGCAGGTTTGAATCGACCAAATTCTTATACTCAACGTAGGTGACCCCCAATGCATTCGGAGGAAATACCTGTCTTACAGCCACTCTAGTGCCATTTTCGTCTTCAAAAATATCATGTCTTTGGGGATTGTGCATGCCGAGCCTAACTAGGTTTTGGGTATCAAAAGACTGCTTAGTTACCTACTGGGCCATTTTCTATGGGCTAACCATAAATGTCAATTTAAGAGTGAACGGCTTAAGATAAGGTTTTCGGTCCCATTGGAGTCGTCATGATTTTTGAACTTGCCTCACTTCTACTAGAGGCATGCACAACAATACTGGTTGCAGCGTGCCTTCTCCGCTTTTATTTACATTACCTAAAAATGAATTTCGTCCCTGGCTCAGGCAACCCCTTTAGTCATTTTTTATTCCCGCTTACCAATTGGCTCATTGACCCGCTCAGAAAAATCATTCCCTTTGGCGGTCGTTTTGACATTTGTCCTTTATTGGCAAGCTATGTGCTTATTTTGATCAAAGCAATGATCTTAGTGGCGCTAAGCAATGGCGAATACGTTGATCTTCACCTCCCATTGATAGCCCTATTTAATCTTATTGATCTAGCTCTATCTGGTCTCATCGGACTTGTGCTGGTTTATGCTCTATTTACCTGGACTGGCACGAACTCTCCCACACAAGAGTTGTTTTATAAAATGACTGAGCCGTTATTAAGCCCCATCAGAAAGTTCAGTCCAAGAGTTGCGGGAATAGACTCGTCTGCCCTAATTTTGATAGTACTAATTCAGATGACGACGATTATCTTAAGACATGCACAGAAAATAATTCTGAGCAGCATGTAAACAAGTTACTCTTGATTTTTTTTCAAGAAACTGGGAATAAAGCGAGACCCGATCGATCTCACAGAGGGAGGGTCTTGTGGCACGCTTAAGTTGATATCTTGTTTTGGGTCTGCCATTGCGGCACCACCATAAAAACCCAGGTTTTTTGCACGGTTACGATAATCGTCTAGCACGCTAACTTTTTTTCCTATCTCGCGATTCACGGAAGGACCGTTAATTGATAATGTTTTTCTGATCTCTTGGCGTTCATCAATCATTTTTGTGATGTATTTACCAAAAATACAAAAATTATCAGATACAGCCCTATCAGAGCATACGCAGAAGAAATCCTCATAAACATAGCTATCAATTTCCGGCATGCGATGTATCGGTGGTGCTATATGACAATTAGTCAAGAAGTCTAGGTTGGTAAATGTTCCCTTGGATGAGTGCCCTGGATCCACCCTACTTGGAACTACTATCAGGCTTTGTTTATTTATCGCTAATCGAGCCATTCTTTTTTGAACGTATTCGAGAATAAAGATTTCAGTACTTGCCATTTCAAACTTGGCACTTGAGCTTGGAACCAAAACAATATCAAAATCCGACATGAAATCTTCGGACATTGCTGGCGTCCAAGTAAAGTCACAAATGCTCACCTGTACACCAGATGAATATTTGCGCACCCCTGCCCTTGCACTAAGCAAGGCCATGCCCGCACTTTGGTAATTGATTTCAACCTGGGCAACCCTGATACCAATATCAGGTGCCTTTTTAGTCCAACGGGATGAAGAAGCTTGTTTATCAAAATCAACTAAAGCAACCTGCAAATCCTCTTGCATGGCAAGATAAGCCGCCAGATTGGCAGAGATAGTGCTTTTACCAACACCACCTTTTTGGTTGGTTACAAGAATTTTGATAGATTCACTAAGTGGCATATTTTTAGCTAAAAATTAACTACCTAAATGATCATCAGCAAGCAAATCTTGCTCAGTTATCTTGGATAGCAGGCCGCTTAAGCGAGCACCCTGCTCAATACCAATTTGAGCATAAATAATGTCACCATGCACGTCCGCTCCACTATGCAATTCCACCCTTTCAGTGGCTCGAACATTGCCTTCCACTCTTCCAGCAACCAATACGCGACCAGCAGATATATTACCTTGTACTAAACCTGTTTTACCGAGTGCGACACAAACGTCGGCACCCTGCTTGGTCACTACGTCACCAATAATCGTGCCATCAATACGCAAACTCTTAGTAGCAATAATTCGTCCAAATATTTCTAGATCTGATCCAATGATTGAGCCAAATGTCTCCCTTGATGGGTCTAATATCCTTATCGCATGACTTTGTTTAGTGGCCATGTCAATTCAACATTAACCTTTAATAAACCGGCCAGCAATCCGACCACCACGCTGAATATGGATATATTTATAGTTAATGTTTCCGTCCACACGAGCAACCGGACCTACATTTAAATCATCGCAGTTAACATCACCCTTGAGTTGGCCTTTAATAACTAACTGTTCAGAATTAAGCTCGCCATCTACCTGACCACTCGAATCAATCAACACAGACTTAGCGATAATTTTTCCGCGGACAGTCCCCGCAATATTTAATACACCATCTGAAGTTATCGTACCTTCAAACGTAAATCCTTCGCTGATAATCGATGGCTTAGTTAACACATTTTGACGAGTAGTTGATTCAACTCGAGTCACTTGATCGGGATTACTGGTATTCAAGGCCTCATCTTGCTCACTAGCAATGAGCTCCTGGAGGCTTTCAGACTGCTCGTTGGTATTAGGCTCATTTACAGCGGGATTTTGATTTTTTGAAAAGATAGACATCGTTGTTTATTAAGTAATGAAATAGAAAAGATTAAGAATGGGGATTGAGGTTATGCAAATCACCATGCAAATGGCCGCCCTTCTCAATTTCAATTTCAGAGTAATGAATAGAGCCAGTAACTTTGCCTGTTGATCGAATGATTAAGCTACGAGATGAGGAAACATACTCATTTACTTCGCCGCGAATATCAATTGACTCCCCAGTAAGCTTTCCCCGCACGACACCAGTTGCTTCGATTAATACTTGCTTGGCAGTGAGTTCGCCCTCAACTACTCCAGAAATGGATGCGATATCAGGTACATCAAAGTTGCCCTTGAGCACAACACCCTCGCCTACAAATAAACAACCTAGTTGATTCACTTCTGCCATACCTAGCACTCCTTAGCGCATAATGTCATTAATAAAGAATTAGGCAATTCTATCAGCTGATCTTTACTTTGGGGCTTTAAAATGTATAAATTGCCAATAAAAAGTGTCACAGCCATGCGCCAAAAAGCACCTTCATTCTTCAAAAAAATAAGCTTAATGATCTTAACGGCTTTTTTGCTGAATCCAGCTAACCCAAGTTTCGCCAAATGGGTATTCCTGTCCATGGATAATGTGGGCAATTCTTACTATTACGAGGATAGTAAAACGGTTTTTGACCCTGAAAATGGACTAGTCAGCACCTGGCAACTCATAAGTTACACAGAAACCCTCGCTGCACCTAATGGAGCGGCTACTCAATCAGTGATTCAGGACATCTCTTATTTTTGCAAAGTAGGCTTCGAAAGCTATAAGGAGTTCTATATTGGGTATTACTCAGGCACACAAGGGTCTGGTGTCAGCGTAGATCAGACCGATACCTCTAATTCAAGCTGGGAACGAGTCATCCCAGACACGATGAGCTACGTGCTCTATAAGTTCTTTTGCAAACCGCCAAATATTCCTAGCTAAAAAGCAAAAGTCCTCAATCGGCTACTGCTTGACCTCTGGGCTAGTATCAGCCTTACTGGCCTCAGCAGGTTTAGAGAAATAGCTCATTGGGAATGTGGATTCAGACCCATAAGGCCCTTTAATCCATATTTGATCGTTGTATCGAACATAACAACTTCGGGTGACCGTGCCTACCGCATTAACAGAATAAGAAAAGTACCAATTAGGCTCGACCCTCCCAGATTCCGAGGTACAAGGCTCAGCCGTAATGTATAAAACTTCACTAAATGAGGGCATTTGACCAATAATGGCAGCCTTTATGGGCAAAACTGCGCCAATCAGCATGCTCCCGACCAGCCAATTCAGGCTTCTAGGCATTTGGGAAAGGGGGTTTAACTTGATCACGTGACTCTATTAAGGCTAAAATTACTCTCGATCTGACGATTATAGGTCTTTTAAGCGCCCAGAACTTAGCAAGTTAATTTCAATAAATCAAATACTTATAGTAAGTGCATGCAATTATTTTGGGTATCGGGCTCAACCGGGGCTATTAAACAAATCAACATCACCAAAGAGCGCCTGATGCGCCTTGGAGTAGTTGTTGGCGCAGCCTTTTTATTGCTAGGTATTTTGATCTTCTCCACAGGTATTCACATCGCCCTGGAAGTTAACCCTGAGTTCGCTAGAGAAGTTAGTGGGGTAGTCACCGTCAAGGAGCGAATGGCGCTGGATAATAAATACGCAAAGCAACTCAAAACAATTCAGGATCGGTTGGCAAAAGCATCTATGCAGTTTAATGAGGTCAAGTCCATCAAAGACCGTTACCTTGCCATCTCAACCCCCTACACCATCAAGAACAAATTTAACGAGAGCATTAGCATTGGCGGCCCAATGAAGCCTTTAACCTTTAAGTTTGAGCCTACCAAAACCTTGGCGGAAAATTTTGAGGATTCTGTTTCTAAATCCTCAGAGATGGCGACAATTTTTGAGAAATTAGAACCCGAATGGGTAAAACAGCATAACTGGTTACGCACATTGCCAATTGGTCCACCCATTGATGCCCGCCTGGGTATGACGAGTAACTTCGGAGTTCGGGTTGATCCTTTTACAAAACAACTTGCGCAGCATTCTGGCATTGATTTCGTAACACCAGTGGGCACTCCCATTGTGGCCACGGGCGATGGAACTGTTGTCAAGGCTGGAATGGATCCCGCCTATGGAAATTTTATTGAGATTGCGCACGCTGAAGGCTTTATTTCTAAATATGCTCACAACAGCAAGTTATTTGTAAAGCCTGGCCAAACAATTACACGCGGCCAACTGATCGCAAACTCCGGCTCTACTGGAAGATCAACAGGGCCCCATCTGCATTACGAGATTCATCATAACAATAACTACCTTAATCCAGCAAAGATCCTTGTCTACGCACCACCATCAGCGTACTGGTAACAAGGGCTCCCAGCTTTCACCTTATTGCTTCTGGGTATTTTGTAATAGGATTTGAAATAGCGCACTTTGGAGCGGTGTTGCGTTATTGGGGTCTTTAAAATAATTTGTCAACTCATCTGCACTGCTCACACTCATAATTTGCTGCAGTTTTGAAATTGTAATCTTCAATTGTTCAGCAGCAACTGTTGGGTGAGTAGATAAAAATTTCAGGTCAAGCTCGTGCCCAGCAGTAAGCTCTTTCGCAGAGGCTGACTGCTCAAGACCCATTTGTACTTTTGCCTTTTCGAGCAGCCGATCGAGCTCACTCCTAGATAAATGTAATCTCTTAGCTTCAGCCTCGATCAGTTCTTGCTCCTCAGGAGAAATCACACCATCTTCTAGCATATGGTAGAGCTCATTCATCATCATTTCACGCTCAATACGCAATTGATCGCTCAATGCTGAAGAGAGAATCGCAGCAGGAATCGCAAAAATACCGATACCCAAAAGGGCTAGGATGATCGTCATTGCGCGGCCTGCAGGCGTAATCGGAGAGATATCACCATAACCTACGCTTGCTAGTGTTATCACAGCCCAATAGATCGACTGCGGGATGTTTTCAAATTTATCGGGCTGGGCTTCATGTTCAAATAAATAGCCTAAACAAGCAGCCAACATTACAAGCAAAATCATGATGAAAGCAGACGCCTTCATTACCGGCCACTCACGCTTAATCACAATAAATAACGATTGAGTTGCGCCAGAATAGCGAGCGAGCTTCAATAAGCGCATCAGCCTAAAGACTCGTAAGAAGCGCAAATCAAATAAGTGATGCAACAAACTCTCAAGATAAAAAGGTAAGACAGCTAATAGATCAATAAGGCTAGTTGGGCTAGTAGCATTTTTTAGTCGCCCTGATAGCCAAGCCTGATATTTTGGATTTTCGGTACAGCTGTACATTCTCATCAAGTACTCTGTTGAAAAAATCGCTACCGCCAAGATATCCAAAATCATAAATTCAGAATGAAGGTGATAATTAATACTATGCACCGACTCTAAAATCACAGCTAGTACCGAAATAATGACCCAAACGACTATAAAGAAGTCGAAGATTTGATGCAGCTGACCACTGGTTGGAGTTTCATTCACCAATGCATAAATTTTGTAGCGGAATGACTTGCCCTGATTTTGCTCTAGGAAGCCATTAACAGCAGGTGCGACTGCTCTAAAGAGCTTAAATAATCGCAAAAGTCTTAAAGATCTGAGTACGCGCAAATCTACATCAAAGAATGCGCCAAGATAAAACGGCAATATTGAGATCAAATCAATTAATGCGAATGGGCTTTTAAAAAAAGTAAGTCGTGGATTTTTTGCAGAACTAAAAGCGGAATCTTCTGGGGCCACATAAAAACGCAATGCATACTCTACCGTAAAGATCCCCAAAGACATAACATCAAAAAGATGGAAGAAGTGCTCACGAGATTCATAAATGATAGGAATATGCTCAAGTACTAAGCCTGCCATATTGAGTACAATCATGTATGTAATGAAATGCTCAAATTGATGGTGAAAATTATTTTTAATGCGGGCATTAAAAAATAGATTGTATAAACGCTTGCGTAGAATCAAGTTCAAACTGGAAATAGAAACACTGTTTAGATTCATAGCTTGAACTCACCAATTTTGATAAGGTAATAACCCGTATCGCAAACACTCAGACGAATGTTCATATCATCTACAATCACTTCGCCCGACTCCATAGGAGACACTCCGGGTGGACCAACAGGATTAATAATCAACTTTTCAAAGATAAATGCACCACTTGATCCAAGATTCTGCTTGTCGCATTTTTGAGCATAAACAAGATCCCTGGGCATTAAAAGATTGGTATAAGCCTTGAAAGGTCCATTACTTGCAAATAAAGATTCGATGCAAGATTTCCAAGTGTTAGCTTTTGCCCCCTTA
>CAJEZV010000003.1 GCA_903995005.1 uncultured beta proteobacterium | reverse complement strand
TATCTGTCACGGTAGAAGATGATGCAGCCGGTGGGTACGATGAGAATCCACTTTACGGAGAGCCTGGGCTATCCCCTGAAGTACAGGCCTGGGATAGATCCTCTGTAACCGCCCTCTTTAATCCCGATATTGATGCTTCAGCAAGTGCAAACTTTATTCCTGAATTACTGGCCTCCCTAAAAGAGGCTGGCTTTAAGTTATCAGCTCCCCAGGAAAAAATCGTTGAAGAACAGGATTGGGTAAGACTTACCCAAAGCCAATTTGCCCCTATTCCAATTGGTAAACGAATTTGGGTTGTACCCTCTTGGCATGACGCTCCCACCGATCCAAATGCAATCTGCTTGGCTGTTGATCCAGGTTTAGCTTTTGGTACTGGTAGCCACCCCACTACCCATTTGTGTTTGTTATGGCTCGAAGAATATGGCAATCTAAATAAGCAAAGTTTGCTCGATTACGGTTGCGGCTCGGGCATTCTTGCCATTGCAGCTGCAAAACTTGGTTGCAATCCGGTTGTAGGAACCGATATCGACCCTCAGGCGATGGTTGCAGCACGCAGCAATGCACAAATCAATAACACCGTTATTCAGTTTGTTTTGCCTAATGAAGATGCGCCAGAACTTGCCGCAGAAACAAAATACGACATTGTGATGGCCAATATCTTGGCTAACCCGCTACAAGTATTGGCTCCAGCATTGGTTAACAAAATGCGTCCAGGCGGACAAATTGTTCTGTCTGGAGTACTTGCACGCCAAGCGGAGGAAGTGATTGCCACCTATAGTCAATGGCTCAGACTCTCTGTCTGGAAAGAAAATGATGGATGGGTTTGCTTGCACGGAACCCTATCAAAAGATAAGGACGTCAGCAAAACCACTCTTTTAGATACGCCTGCGCAAAAAAAAAGAGTTAAGTTAGCTCTACTAGGCTGCTTTTTTGTTCTGCTGCTGGTATTTGGTGAGCATCTTTCGAGAAATTCTTTGCTTCCCGCATTAGCACCTCGGGTTGATGGCACATCAAATGCTTTTTTAGTAAATTCATTTACTGTTTTGCAGTACTTTGATGAAAAAATTTGTCGCGCGCTAGGCTGCGTAAACCGCCCTGTAAGCGATTTTGCTGCGTGGAAAATAACTTCAGCCGCCTTATCACCTGAAAACGCACGAGAGGGCCTTAAAAGCGGCGCAAATCAATCAATACTGCAAGTTGAAATACAAAATCGTCTTGCGCTCTCTGTTTTAGCCCCAAATTTAGAAATTTCTCTCACCGATGCAGAAGAGGCTGAGATCAAATCACTCCAATTCTCACCAAAAGAATGGTTACCCGCTGCTTGGCAAGAGTCTCATCCTGATTTTTTGCGGGCAGGTGTCGCCTCTGGGGAGCAAATACAAACTTCATTAGCAATTCAATTGCCGCAGAATGCTGCAGGCTATCGAGTAAGGGTTATTTACCCCTAATGCCTCTCTCATTTTTCTTTATTCTTGACCCTGATTCATATTTACCCCCTTACAGAAAGTAACTTATGGCTAGCTTGATCTGTGGCTCTATTGCCTACGACACCATCATGAACTTTGAAGGCAAATTTGCCGACCAAATCCTGCCTGAGCAGATTCATATCCTAAATGTGGCCTTCTTAGTCCCAACGATGCGCCGAGAATTTGGTGGTTGCGCAGGAAATATTGCATACAACCTGAAGCTTTTAGGTGGCGACCCCATCATCATGGCAACTGTTGGTGGCGATGCTACCCCCTACATGAAGCGTCTTGAGCAGCTGCAGATTGATGCTAGCCACATTCGTCAAATTGACCAGTCTTTCACAGCCCAAGCGATGATCACAACCGATCAAGCCAATAATCAAATTACTGCTTTTCATCCGGGCGCCATGGGTGAATCCCACCTAAACCAAGTGTCTGCAGTAATTGCTGAGCGCAGCAAAAATACTAAAGGTGCAGCTAAATTTGGAATCGTTGCTCCAGATGGTCGTCAAGGGATGTGGGAACACTGCCATCAACTATCAGAAGCCAATATCCCTTTTATTTTTGATCCAGGCCAAGGCTTACCCATGTTTAATGGCCCAGAACTTCTTGAGTTAGTTGAAATTGCCAGCTACCTCGCAGTTAATGACTATGAGGGTGAAATGCTTTCCCAAAGAACCGGACTGAGTCTGGGTAAAGTGGCTGAACGGGTAAAAGCATTGATTGTTACCAAGGGTGCTGAAGGTGCGGACATTTACTCCGAAGGTAAATGTATTTCTATTCCGCCAGTACCTGCGGCAAAGGTAATAGATCCAACTGGATGTGGGGACGCATTCCGGGGTGGATTACTTTTTGGACTAGAAAGTGGTATGGACTGGGAGACTACTGGTCGCCTGGCAAGTTTGATGGGCTCAATCAAAATTACCCATCAGGGACCACAAAATCACCAATTAAGCCAAGCTCAGATTGCTGAGCAATTTAATGCAGCATTCGGCTTTAACTACTGAGCGTTGTCTATACATTCTAGGCAATAAAAAAGGGGTCTCGTTAGAGACCCCTTCTAATAACACCCGTCTGATTAAGGACGTGTGCCAGTTGGGAAGGGCCAAGCAGCGGCAGGGTTCAACGCACTAGTCGCTGATGCAGCTTTCTTAGCCGCGGGCTTTTTTACAGCAGAGCCCGCTTTCTTCGCAGCAGGCTTACTTACTTTTTTTTTACTACGCGCTTCTTAGCAGCTGGACGCTTCTTAGCGGCTGGCTTCTTTTTAGCGGCTTTTTTAGCAGCAGGCTTCTTAGCGGCAGCTTTTTTCTTAGCAGCTGGACGCTTTTTAGCAGCAGCTTTTTTAGCAGCTGGGCGCTTCTTAGCAGCTGGCTTCTTCTTAGCTACTTTTTTAGCGGCTGGTTTCTTAGCAGCTACTTTTTTCTTAGCAGCTGGTTTCTTTGCAGCAGGTTTTTTCTTTGTTGCCATGTGTGTTACTCCTTCACGTGAGGATTAGTACAAACTACATTAAGAAGACCCGACCATCTAATTCCACCTGGTTTTGCAACCTTTTGGAGCTGACGAGCGAGCCATTCATCGGCGCGCGGCTTGATGCTAGGTGCTGCACGCTAATGAATCCTGGAAAAAAAGCCGTGGCCCCGAAGGACAACGGCTTCTTAAATGTGCTGGAAAAAATAGAGAGAATAGCCCTGGCACCCTTGAGCAAGGGTTTTCGGATTTGAGTCTGTTTTTGCTGACTTCTTAAACTATCCAACCGTCTAATCTCCAATTTAACCGGTTGTGCGCTTACTTACCGCCAACTACTCCCAACTTAGCGCACCACCAGTTTGATACTCAATAACGCGTGTCTCAAAAAAGTTTCGTTCTTTCTTAAGATCAATCATTTCTGACATCCATGGGAATGGATTCTCTTCATTTGGGAACATCGCGTCAAGTCCTATTTGCAAACATCTGCGATTACAAATGTATCTTAGGTAGCCTTTGAACATCGGAGCGTTCAATCCGAGCACTCCTCGAGGCATCGTATCTTCGGCATAACGGTACTCTAATTCGACTGCTTTTTCGAAGATGGATTTGATCTCGTCTTTGAACGCAGAAGTCCATAACTGCGGGTTCTCCAGCTTGATTTGGTTAATCAAATCGATACCAAAATTGCAATGCATTGACTCGTCGCGAAGGATGTATTGATACTGCTCTGCGGCACCAGTCATTTTGTTTTGACGACCCATTGCAAGTATTTGCGTAAAACCAACATAAAAGAATAAACCTTCCATTACGCAGGCAAAAACAATCAGTGAACGAAGTAATTTTTGATCGTTTTCTAATGTACCAGTCTTAAAATTCGGATCAGTTAAGACATCAATAAACGGAATTAAGAATTGATCCTTAGCGCGGATAGATTCAATTTCGTTATAGGCATTGAAGATTTCGGACTGGTCTAGACCCAAAGATTCCACAATATATTGGTAAGCGTGGGTATGAATTGCCTCTTCAAAAGCCTGGCGCAATAGGTATTGGCGGCATTCTGGAGCGGTAATGTGGCGATACGTACCCAAAACAATATTGTTAGCAGCTAAAGAATCCGCAGTCGTAAAGAAACCAAGATTGCGCTTAATAATGCGACGCTCGTCTTCTGTCAGGCCATTTGGATCTTTCCAAAGCGCGATATCGCGGTTCATATTGATCTCTTGTGGCATCCAATGGTTTGCGCAACCAGCCAAATACTTCTCCCAAGCCCATTTGTACTTGAAAGGTACTAGCTGATTTACGTCAGTCTTGGCATTAATTACACGCTTATCAGCAGCATTTACACGCAAAGCTGCGCCGCCAGACAAATTTGTAGCAGGTGCGGCAGCTTGTGGCGCCATTGCGACTTGATCTGGCTGCGGACGTTGTGGCTCCACTGCTACCGGCTGCGGTGCAAGACCAGCTTTCGCTAGTGCTGGAGCAACTTCCTCTTCCCAATTCAACATAACTTTCTCCTAAATTCTTCTATTAATAACCAATAAGCGAATCGCTTATTGGCATGCTTCACATTCCTCAAAGCCAGCATCGCCTGGGCGCATTGTGCAAACTGGGCCGTCAGCTTCAACTGCACCACCAGCACCCGCAGCAGCAGCTGCATCTGTACCGTTTACGCCACCGCCACTAGAAACTGAGTTCAATTGGCCACTAGCAACCGTTGATTTCTCAACGTGCGTTGCAGCCATAGTGCGGAGGTAGTAAGTGGTCTTCAAGCCACGTAACCATGCCAACTTATAGGTGTCATCCAATTTCTTACCAGATGCCCCGCCCATGTAAATGTTCAATGACTGAGCTTGATCAATCCACTTCTGACGACGAGAAGCTGCTTCCACTAACCAGGTTGGCTCAACTTCAAAGGCAGTTGCGTATAAATCGCGCAAGTCTTGTGGGATACGATCGATCTTAGACAAAGTACCGTCAAAGTACTTCAAATCCGCAATCATGACTTCATCCCAGAGGCCGCGATCCTTCAAATCACGCACCAAGTACTCATTAACCACTGTGAATTCACCTGAAAGGTTGGATTTCACGAATAAATTCTGGAATGTCGGCTCGATACAGGCTGAAACACCGATGATGTTTGAAATCGTTGCTGTTGGCGCAATAGCGACACAATTAGAGTTGCGCATGCCGTGCTGCTTAATACGAGCACGCAAACCACTCCAATCCATAGTAGAAGAATTATCTACCTCTACATAACCGCCACGTTCCTGGGCTAAAAGTGCCACCGAGTCTTGTGGGAGGATGCCGCGATCCCACAAAGAACCCTTGTAAGTACTATACACGCCACGCTCTTCAGCCAATTCGCATGAAGCTTGGTAAGCGTAATAGCAAACTGCTTCCATCGAAGAGTCGGCAAACTTCACAGCTTCATCACTAGCGTAAGGAATGCGCTGCATATGCAAGCAATCCTGGAAGCCCATGATGCCCATACCGACTGGACGATGCTTCAAATTGGAATTACGAGCTTTAGCAACAGCGTAGTAGTTGATATCGATCACGTTATCAAGCATACGCATAGCAGTACGGACAGTCTTTTGGAGCTTCTCGTGATCCAAAATCATCTTGCCATTGGCATCGGTAGTCATGTGAGCAGTTAAGTTCACAGAACCCAAGTTACAAACAGCAATCTCGGTCTCGTTTGTGTTCAGAGTGATCTCTGTGCACAAATTAGAGGAGTGGACCACACCAACGTGCTGTTGTGGGCTACGGATATTGCATGGATCTTTGAAAGTAATCCATGGATGACCGGTTTCAAACAGCATGCCAAGCATCTTACGCCATAACTGTTGGGCAGGGATTCTACGGAATGGCTTCAATTCGCCACGATCCGCTTTTTGCTCGTAAGCAACATAAGCCTCTTCAAACGCTTTACCAAACTTGTCATGCAAGTCAGGGGTATTGGATGGGGAGAATAAGGTCCAATCGCCGTTTTCCATGACGCGCTTCATAAACAAGTCAGGAATCCAGTTAGAAGTGTTCATATCGTGGGTACGACGACGGTCGTCACCAGTGTTCTTACGCAACTCCAAAAACTCTTCGATATCTAGGTGCCAAGTTTCCAAGTAGGCGCAAACTGCACCTTTACGCTTACCACCTTGGTTCACAGCAACCGCAGTGTCATTAACCACTTTTAAGAATGGCACAACACCTTGTGATTTACCGTTAGTGCCTTTGATATGACTACCCAAAGCACGGACGTTCGTCCAGTCATTACCCAAGCCACCTGCAAACTTAGACAGTAATGCGTTTTCTTTCAAAGCTTCGTAGATGCCATCAAGGTCATCATCAACTGTAGTCAAGTAGCAACTGGAGAGCTGCGGACGGGTTGTTGCTGAGTTAAAGAGGGTTGGTGTGCTGGACATAAAATCAAATGTGGAGAGGATTTCATAGAACTCAATCGCACGACGCTCCCGATCCATTTCATTCAAGGCTAAGCCCATTGCTACGCGCATAAAGAATGCTTGTGGCATTTCAATACGACGCTCTTCAATATGCAAGAAATAACGGTCATACAAAGTTTGTAAGCCAAGGTAGTTGAACTGCAAGTCACGGCTTGCATTCAAGGCTGCGGCCAAGCGTGGTAAGTCAAACTCACGCATACGTGGGTCTAACAATTCTGCAGAGATGCCTTCGTTGATGTACTTAGTAAAGTAAGTGCTGTATTCGGCTTGTGTATCACCTTGCAACACTTCTTTACCAAAGATCTCTTTACGAATCGTGTGCATCAAGATACGAGCTGTTACTTGACTGTACGCTGGATCTTTTTCAATCAAAGTACGGGAAGCCAAGATCGCGGAGTCATAGACTTGCGCCATTGGTACACCATCGTACAAATTCTTAATAGTTTCAGTGATGATTGGTGTGGCATCAATATGATTTCCTAAACCTTCGCAGGCTGCCTCAATCACAGTGCGCAAAGCAGCCATATCGAGCCACTTCTCAACACCATCGTCGGTTACCTTGATACCAGTCTCGCTAGTCTGATTTGCTACTTGTGTATCTTGAGAAGCCTCTTGCTGAGCTGCGCGTTCTTGATTGCGCTTTTCACGATAGAGAACATAAGCACGAGCAACGTTGTGCTCTCCGCTGCGCATCAAAGCCAATTCAACTTGATCTTGAATATCTTCAATGTGGAAAGTACCGCCATTTGGACGGCTACGCAATAAAGCTCGCACTACAGAATGAGTTAGCTGCTCAACTTGTTCACGCACGCGTGCAGATGCTGCACCTTGGCCACCATTGACGGCCAAAAATGCTTTGGTTACTGCAATTGCAATCTTGGATGGCTCAAATGCAACTACAGAGCCATTGCGGCGAATAATTTTGTAATCAGACAGCTGGGTTGCTTGGCCACCACCAACGCCACCGGCCACAAAACCGGCAGAAGGAGCTTGATTAATTCCTCCAACAGGACTCATTCCTGGGTTATTGGCACCACTTGGCTGGCCTGCTGTCTGAGGATTAGCGTATGTCATGTTGCTCCTGCATATATATAGTTATTTGGACAAAATATCGTTAAAAAACAATGGGGTATTGCTGTATTCAAACACTACATCTAGTGTCTCGAAGCGCATTAGGCACTAAGTATAGGGAAATATTTAGTGTTTGGTAAGCTTTTTCTGGCAATTACTTATTAGTATTTTTACTAAGCTTTCTAGTAATTTAAGGGTGATTTTGGTGCGGATTTTTTTGCCCTTTTTAGCTAAAGGCTAAAAAAGTGAGCGTATGCTCACATACAAAGTTTGAGCTAACGAGAAATCAATCCGTAAGGTATTTTTTCTGGCGAAATACCTGTCTCTTTTTGGAACTTTTCCCAATCAAAATATTTTCCGGGATCCATTTTTCGCTGTGGAGCGATATCGCTATGTCCTGCAAATTGCAAATTGGGGTAACTCTGTTGCAATTTCTGAATAAGCCTTGCTAATGATTTGTATTGAATATCCTCAAATGGGGTGTCGCCGTCGCCCTCCAACTCAACGCCAATAGAAAAATCATTGCATCTCTCTCTGCCCATAAAGGAGGATACGCCAGCATGCCATGCTCTGTCGCGAGTGGAAACAAGCTGAATTAGTTCTCCTGTACGGGCAATCAAAAAATGACTTGAAACTTTTTGATCTGCAATCTCTGCAAAATAAGGATGCGCAGTTACATCCAATCTGTTTTGAAAAAAATCAATGATATGTTGACTAGATGCACGATTTCTAAATTCACCCGGTGGCAAACTAATGTGATGAATGACCAATAAATCAGGATTGATATTTTCTGGTCGCGCATCTTTATTAGGTGATGCGCGCCAGTCTGCAGCGCCAATCCAACCCTGCTGATCTAATGTATTGAGATGCTCTTTTGAGCAATAGAACCGATCGTCATAAACGATCGCATCTGGTTTTGGTAGGTGCACCTTGCAACACTGACATTGCACCATTACTTCAGGCTCTGTCAGGGTGTTTGTCTTATTGTCATTGGAGCTGGGCGATTGCTTCTGATTAAATTTGGCTTGCTTTTTTCCCTTCAGCCAAAAATACAAAAGACCCGCTCCAGCAAATAGTAAAAGCCACTTAAGCAAAGGTCATGGTCTCTGAAGAATTACTTCCAACACAAAACGGCTGCCAACATATGCGAGCAGTAAAGCAGTGTAAGCACTCAATACCCAACGAATCGCGGCTCTACCTCGTAAGCCAACTCTCCAACGAGCAATCAACAAGCTGACAAACAAGAACCAAGATATCAACGCAAAAATTGTTTTGTGATCAAAGATAAAAGGTTTACCAAATAGCGCTTGAGAAAATAACAAGCCAGAAAATACTGTCAGAGTTAAAAGAGCAAAGCCAACATAGAGTAAGTTGAATAAAAGACTCTCCATTGTCATAAGTGGAGGAAGCTCCTCTAACCAATGAGCAGCACGACTGTTTGGTACAAAAGCGAACTGGCGATGTAAGGCGCGATCCTGAACACTCATCAACAAGGCATGCATAGCAGCCAAACTAAGTAAGCCAACAGCAATTGTTGCTACGATGAAGTGCCCTTTAAACCAAGGATCCGACACTGCTTTAGGCGAAATCAAAGTTCCCGGGAATAGATTAGGCAACAAAGTGCATGCGCAGGCAAACAGCAAAGCCATCCAACGCAAACTAGAGATCGGCAAAAACCAGGATTGAAACCAGTAAAAAGCCAGTCCAACCCAGGCAATTAGGGATAAATCCTGGGCAAAGCCAAAGACAAACCCCTGATCTGTGAAGACTGAGTCATGAAGTTCAATGCCATGAACCAGTAAAGCCAGGAAAATTGCTGCCTGTACAAGCCCAGCAAATAAGGGTGAATCCACACTGCCCTTGGCTCTCAAGCCCAAAATGAGCAAAAGAAACAAGTAAAGCGTAGATGGGAGCCATCCCGAACTTGAGTAACCTAAAATATCCATCTGGAAAGTCTAATCGATAAATGCTAGAAAACCTCACCGACCGTCTTTCACGCGTTGTTAAAACAATGCGGGGACAAGCCCGCCTAACCGAAGCCAATACCGCAGAAATGCTACGGGAAATCCGCCTGGCCTTACTGGAGGCCGACGTAGCCTTGCCGGTTGTCAAATCCTTGCTAGAGCAGATTAAATTTAAAGCCCTTGGTGAGGAAGTGGTTGGAAGCCTGAGCCCAGGTCAAGCCCTAGTTGGCGTAGTACAGCGCGAACTTGCCCAAGTCATGATGGGGGACGCTAATCAAAGTGGTGAGCTCAATTTAGCCACTCAACCCCCAGCAGTTATTTTGATGGCGGGCCTACAGGGTGCTGGTAAAACCACTTCTGTTGGCAAGCTAGCTAAATGGCTCCAAGAAAAGAAAAAGAAAAAGGTTCTGACTGTTTCTTGTGACGTTTATCGCCCTGCTGCTATAGAACAGCTGGAAACAGTTACCAAACAAGTCGGCGCAGAATTTTTCCCAAGCAACGCTAATCAAAAACCAAATGATATTGCTCTTGCAGCTTTAGATTGGGCGCGCCGTCATTATTTTGATGTGGTGTTAGTCGATACCGCAGGTCGCTTAGGTATTGATGAAGCGCTCATGCAAGAAATTAAAACTTTACATGCAGGCTTAAATCCAATCGAAACCTTATTTGTAGTTGATGCCATGCTCGGTCAAGATGCTGTCAATACTGCAAAAGCCTTCCATGAGGCACTGCCACTAACCGGCGTCATTCTCACCAAATTAGATGGCGATTCCCGTGGTGGGGCTGCCCTTTCCGTGCGTCAAGTCACTGGTGTACCTCTCAAATTTATTGGTGTCGCGGAAAAGATGGATGGCCTTGAAGCATTTGATGCGCAGCGGATGGCGAATCGGATTTTGGGCATGGGCGATATTTTGGCGCTTGTGGAACAAGCCCAGCAACACGTTGATGTTGCTAAAGCTGAAAAGCTCGCCACAAAGATTTCTAAAGGTGGATTTGATCTGGAAGACTTCCGCGATCAACTCATCCAAATGCAAAAGATGGGCGGCATGGCGAGCTTGATGGACAAATTGCCAAGCCAAGTTGCTCAAGCAGCCTCTAAAACAAATTTGAGTAATGCAGATAAACAAACTACGCGTATGCGCGGAATTATCGATAGCATGACCCCGCGTGAACGTAGCAAGCCTGAGCTACTCAAGGCTAGTCGCAAACGGCGCATCGCCACAGGTGCTGGCGTGGAAGTGCAAGAAGTCAATCGCCTACTGGCTCAGTTTGAGCAAATGCAAACCATGATGAAGCAATTCAAGGGCGGGAAAATGGCACGCACCATGGCAAGCATGGCTGCCAAAGGAGCCGCCAAAGGTATTGGCGGACTCTTTAAAAAATAAACTTATTGAATTGAGTTCTTGGCTGCTTCCACAGCAGTAATCACTTTTGCTTTGATCTCTGCTAGCGGAATGTTTTGCGATTCAGCATCAGTACGCCCTTTAAATTCCACTTCAGCATTAGCTAAACCGCGGTCACCAATCACAACGCGGAATGGTGCACCAATCAGCTCCCAGTCAGCAAACATGGCACCTGGACGCTCATTGCGATCATCCAAAATCACATCGATGCCAGCAGCCAGCAAGTCATCATGCAATCGATCACAGGCAGCCTTCACCGCCTCAGATTTGTCGTAACCCATTGGGCAAATGACCACTTCAAATGGCGCCATCAAGATGGGCCAAATAATGCCGCGCTCATCATGACCTTGTTCAATAGCGGCACCCAACAAACGAGTGACACCAATACCGTAGCAACCCATCACCATGGGTTGTGCTTTTCCTTGTTGATCAAGGTAGGTGCAGCCCATTGCTTCTGAATAACGTGTGCCTAATTGGAAGACGTGACCCACTTCAATACCGCGGCAAATATCTACAACACCTTTACCATCCGGAGAAGGATCGCCAATCACTGCATTACGAATATCCAAAATGAGCGGCTCTGGTAAATCACGCCCCCAGTTCACGCCTGTCAAGTGGTGGCCAGCATCATTAGCGCCACATACAAAATCAGACATATTGGCAACCGTGCGATCTGCCACCACAGTTACATCAGCACTTACTCCGACAGGGCCTAAATAGCCTGCAGGCGCATTACAGGCTTGCTTAATCTCAGCCTCAGTAGCAAAGCGTGACTCGGCCATACCTGGAATCTTACTGGCCTTCACTTCATTCAAATCATGATCACCCCGAACTAGCAACATAAAGAGTTTAGCTGGCGCTTTTTCTTGGTCAGCAGCAAACAATAGAGTCTTTACTGTCTTTTCTAATGGGAGATTGAGAAACTGGGCGACATCAGCACAGGTACTCTTATCAGGCGTCGAAACCTTAGTCATTGTGGCGCTTGCTACAGCCCTTGCTGCTATCAATGCAAGAGATTGCGCTGCTTCTAGATTGGCTGCGTAATCAGAATTTGGGCAATACACAATAGCGTCTTCGCCAGTATCCGCAATCACATGGAACTCTTGACTACCCGATCCGCCAATTGCGCCGTTGTCGGCAGTAACTGCGCGGAACTTGAGACCCATACGCTTAAAGATACGCGTGTAAGCATCAAACATCGTTTGATAAGACTTCTTTAAGCCCTCTGTATCACGATCAAATGAGTAAGCATCCTTCATGCTGAACTCACGACCACGCATGATTCCGAAACGTGGGCGACGCTCATCGCGAAATTTGGTTTGAATCTGATAGAAATTCACCGGCAGCTGCTTGTAACTCTTAATTTCATTACGAGCCAAATCGGTAATTACTTCCTCAGAAGTTGGCTGAATCAAAAAATCTCTGTCGTGACGATCTTTAATGCGAAGTAATTCAGGACCCATCTTCTCCCAACGGCCAGTCTCTTGCCATAATTCAGCAGGTTGGATCATTGGCATCAGCAATTCAATTGCACCAGCACGATTCATTTCTTCGCGAATAATATTTTCGACCTTGCGAATCACCTTCAAACCGAGCGGTAAATAGTTATAAATGCCAGCGCTAAGCTTGCGAATTAAACCTGCCCGCACCATCAGTTTGTGCGAAACCACCTCTGCGTCAGAGGGCGCTTCTTTTAGCGTAGCGAGAAATGATTGTGATGCTTTCATGTATGGATATAATCAAATCATTGATTTTAAAGGATTTGAGGCACGATCATGCTTGACCGTGAAGGGTATCGCCCCAATGTCGGCATTGTCCTCCTTAATAGCCGTAACGAGGTTTTCTGGGGAAAACGCGTTGGGCAGCATTCGTGGCAGTTCCCACAGGGTGGGATTCAGCATGGTGAAAGCCCTGAGCAGGCCATGTACCGCGAATTGCACGAGGAAGTTGGCTTGCTGCCGGAGCATGTCCAAATTATTGGACGGACTAGGGGCTGGCTTCGTTATGACGTCCCTGAGGAATACCTACGCCGTCAACACGCCACTCGCGTCCACCGTACCGCCTATCGTGGTCAAAAACAGATTTGGTTCCTTCTGCGTTTAATAGGTCTTGATAGCGATATTCAATTACGCGCCTCAGACCACCCCGAATTTGATGCCTGGCGTTGGGTCCCCTTCTGGATCCAATTGGATGCAGTAATCGATTTTAAGCGAGAGGTATACGAGCTAGCCCTTTCAGAACTAGCTCGCTACCTTTCCAGAGGATTGCGCATGCAACAATTGGCTTGGGGCACACCGCTTGATCTCATTCAGTCTTTTTATACTGGCAATGAAGATCAAACAAAACCATCTAACAAATCGGATAAAGAAAAATGAATGCCATGTTTCGCAAAATAGGCGGCTACGCGATTAGCATTTCCATGGCAAGCGCCCTAGTGGCCTGTGCAGGTGATGCGCTAGAAAGTGGATTAGATCCATACGCCCCTATGGTGTTTAAAGAAGGTGCGACTACGATGCCACTAACCCCACCCAATCCGTCGACCCTTCAACCATTTTATGTTTCCGAGGGAACGGTATTTAAGTTTGCGGTAGACACTCAATCTATTTTGATCGGAAAAGATAGTATTACACGCTATATCGTAGTGATTACCAATCCAAGTGGCGGCCGGCAAATTCAGTATGAAGGTATTCGTTGTGACTCATTTCAATGGCGACTCTATGGGACGCTTGAGAATAGTACTTGGAGAGACAATCCTTTATCGACTTGGCAAAAGATTCAAATCAATACACCCAATCGCTATCAAGCTTCCTTAGCGCAGGGCGCATTTTGCAACCTTTCTAGTCAGGAAAAAAATATCAATACTGTTTTGAAATCACTTAATCCCGATGGATTTATTGGGGGAGTAAAACCCAGCAACTCATTCGGAGTAATTGATAACTAGCTATTCATAGCGGGCGCTAAATTTGTACCAATTTTCTCGCCGCCCAAGAGGCGAGTTAGAACATTGGGTTCGCGCCCAGAAGCAATTACAGTAGATGCTCCAGTTTCAGCGGCAATTTTTGCAGCCAGCACTTTGGTTAACATACCGCCCTTACTCAGTTCACTCCCAGCACCCCCGGCCATTTTCTCCAAAGCAGGGTCGCCCGCTATGGCATTACTGAGGAGAGTTGCATTAGCATTCTTACGAGGATCAGCAGTAAACAAACCACCTTGATCAGTCAAAATCACCAACAAATCGGCATGAATTAAATTGCTCACTAGAGCTGCGAGAGTATCGTTATCGCCAAACTTAATTTCATCCGTAACTACAGTATCGTTCTCGTTAATGATTGGAACAACGCCCAGCTTTAACAAAGTATCTAAGGTTGCCTTAGCATTTGCATTGCGCTCTGGATTTGCCAAATCGGCATTAGTTAATAAAATCTGTGCGCTACGTAAGTTAAAGCGTGCAAAACAACTTTCATAAACCTGAACTAGTCCCATTTGCCCAACGGCAGCAGCGGCTTGAAGCTGATGAATTTCTTGTGGGCGCTTAGCCCAACCTAAGCGCTGCATACCTTCAGCAATTGCCCCTGAGCTCACCATCAACACCTCATGGCCAGACTTTAATAGCGCTGCCATTTGCTCGGCCCACATCCCAATCGCAGCATGGTCTAAGCCCTCGCCATTATTGGTGACAAGACTAGACCCAACTTTGATAACAATTCGTTTAGTTTGTTTGGTGTTCATGGAAACTAAGATTTTTTAATTCTTTAATCGGGTTTTTTATCTTCTAACTGATCTTTGTAACGAGGATCTTGGGCGCGTTCATCTTGCTCATCACGGTCACGACGAACGGAGTCTAAGTAGTCCTGTAAAGCGTAACAGAGCTTATCGCAGCCAAGTCCAGTTAAAGCGGAGATCTCAAACGTTGGACCTTTCCACTTAAATTTTTTCACAAAGTCAGCCACTACTTTCTTACGATCCTCTTCAGCAATCATATCCACCTTGTTTAAGACCAACCAACGTGGCTTCTCCACCAAAGCTTCATCGTATTTGCGCAACTCATTCACAATCGCATTTGCATCAGCCACAGGATCAACATTTTCATCAAAAGGAGCAAGATCAACTAAATGCAATAGAACGCCTGTACGCTGAAGATGACGCAAAAAGCGATGACCCAGGCCAGCGCCTTCAGCAGCACCCTCAATTAATCCTGGAATATCTGCAATCACAAAGCTACGCTCATTGCCAACACGAACCACACCCAAATTGGGGTGCAAGGTAGTAAATGGGTAATCTGCAATCTTTGGGCGAGCATTAGAAACAGCGGTAATCAAAGTAGATTTACCAGCATTAGGCATACCGAGTAAACCAACGTCAGCTAACACCTTTAATTCCAATTTCAATTTACGACGCTCACCAGGCTTGCCATTGGTCTTCTGACGTGGCGCCCTATTAGTGCTGCTCTTAAAGTGAATATTGCCCCAACCACCAACGCCGCCTTGGGCAAGGCAAAGGCGCTCACCATGTGTTGTTAAATCAGCAATCGGTTCACCAGTTTCGTAATCCGCAATGATCGTGCCAACTGGCATACGTAATTCAATATCGTCACCTGCGCGGCCATAACAATCAGCGCCACGGCCAGGCTCACCATTTTTTGCGGTATGCGTTTTAGCGTAGCGGTAATCAATCAGGGTATTGATATTGCGATCAGCTATAGCCCATACACTCCCACCCTTACCGCCGTCGCCACCATCTGGCCCACCAAATTCAATGAACTTTTCACGGCGCATAGAAGCGCTCCCGGCGCCACCCTGGCCAGCTATGACTTCAATACGCGCTTCGTCTATAAATTTCATGAATAAAAAAGTCCTCGCTTAGCGAGGCCTGTTCCTAAGAGTTAAATTCGGAATAAATCTGAATCAAACGAGTCTCAGTCAGGCGCCTTATGAACGAGGCAAGACTGAAACTTGGGCCTTCTTCAAAGCACCCTTAACGCCGAATTCCACTTGACCGTCAATTAAGGCGAACAAAGTGTGATCCTTACCAATACCAACGTTAGCGCCTGGATGAACGCGTGTGCCACGCTGACGAATGATGATGCTGCCAGCATTAATCTGCTCGCCGCCAAATACCTTCACGCCCAAGCGTTTCGATTCTGAGTCGCGACCATTTCTTGTTGAGCCGCCGCCTTTTTTCTGTGCCATATCTTTCTCCTACCCTGAATTAGGCTTTAATCGTGTTGATCAAAATTTCAGTGAAATTCTGACGATGGCCTTGGTGCTTTTGATAATGCTTGCGACGGCGCATCTTAAAGATTGTCACTTTATCGTGACGTCCCTGGGAGACGACAGTGGCCATCACAGCTGCACCATTAACCAATGGATCACCTAATTTCAGTGAAGCGCCTTCGCCAACGGCGAGGACTTGGTCAAGAGTGATTTCGCTGCCGATTTCCGCTGGTATCTGTTCTATTTTCAATTTTTCGCCTGCAGCAACTTTATACTGTTTGCCACCGGTTTTTATGACCGCGTACATGGTTTGAAACCTCAATTAATATCTACATTTAAGCTAATCCACCCTGGATAAGCTAAGCCCATTATTATATCTTGCATGACGAGCACTGTCAAAATCAATGACTTAAGCCAAATCCTGGCCCCAATTGCCTTAGATTTCAAGGCCTTAGATGGGGTAATTCGCCATCGTTTAGCCTCAAAAGTCGCCTTAATTGACCAAATTTCTACATATATCATCCAGGCGGGTGGAAAACGGGTTCGGCCAGCCCTATTGATGCTAGTAGCTAAGGCTTTAGCGACTACTCAAGAAACGCCACACACCCTAGAAATGGCTGCCGTAGTGGAATTTATCCATACTGCCACCCTCCTACATGACGATGTTGTAGATGAATCGACCCTCAGAAGAGGGCGAGAAACCGCAAATGCTGCTTTTGGCAATGCCGCCAGCGTTTTAGTAGGCGACTTCCTGTATTCCCGGGCTTTCCAAATGATGGTTGCCCCAAATGACTTGCGAGTAATGCAGATCCTGTCGGATGCTACCAATACGATCGCCGAAGGTGAAGTTCTTCAGCTCCTGAATATGAATGACCCTGAAGTAGACGAGGCAAGCTACTTACAAGTTATTCGCTACAAAACTGCAAAATTATTTGAAGCCTCTACTGAATTAGGTGCAATCTTAGCGAATGCAACAGATATTCAACGAGAGCAGGCGGCTGCCTTTGGTCGTCACATTGGCACAGCATTCCAGCTCATGGATGATCTCCTGGATTACACAGCCAATGCTGCGCAGATGGGTAAGAATGCTGGCGATGATTTACGTGAAGGCAAACCAACACTACCTCTCATTTACCTACTAGAAAATGGCAGTAATGAAGAGCGTCTTTTAGTGCGTGCCGCTATTGAACAAAATCAAGATTTACCTGAAGATGTATTTGCACAAATTTTAAATGCCATACAAACTTCCGGCGCTCTGGATTACACCCAAGCTGCTGCTAAACGTGAAGTAGACTTAGCTTTAGCATGCATTGAAGACTTCCCAGCCAATGAGGCAACATCAGCATTGCGTGCCTTATGCGAATACTCTCTCGCACGCCAGACTTAATAATTAACTCCCAACGCTTTTCATCCTTAGCTCGCGTGCGGTAATGCGCACCTTCTCTGCATCTTCTCTTAAGCGCGAAACCTCTTCTGAGGATAATTTTTCTAGATTTGAATAATCCAATTTCCAACTCGGATCAGTAGACCAAATCAAGGGAGATTGCACTGTCGTTCGAGCAGCAGGAGCACTCTCTAAAAGACTTAACGCTAATTCAAAGTTCAGCGCTCGGGAACCAGGATCATTAGGCTTTGCTGCTGCATTGCCAAGTGGAAAATCACTAAATAGAAATCTCGGTACGCCACAATATTCAACAATGTCCTTTGCAGCGCCCATCACAACAGTAGAAATACCATTTGCCTCCAAATACCGTGCTAACAAACTTTGACTCTGATGACATATGGGGCAATTTGGAATTAAGACTGCAACATCGACTTTGTCAGCTTGTAGCATTTTTAAAATGAGTGGTGCATCCACTTCTAAAGTATGACGCTGACTACGATTGGTTGGTAAGCCATAAAAGTTGGGTGATAGAGCCTTCACTCTTTTGGACTGCACCGCTTGTTTGGCCGCCTCTAATGGAAACCAACAATTGCCATCTTCCATATTGGCATTTTTACGATCTATGCCCACGTGAGCAATTCTTAAATCAAAATCGGTATTCGTTGGTTTTTGATAAGGCTGGTAAAACTTAGCAGCAGCATTATAGGAGGCGCCAGGCCCCTGCGGCCCCTTGCTGACATCAAAAGGAACTGCTGTAGTAATCAACCCCAATACAGATTGATTCAGTGGCTTTTGCAATGGATTAAACGGGGTCTTAATGTAATGAGCCCAAACATAGGGATTTTCATAACCCAAACCTAGGTAATAACTGCGAGTACGCTCGATATAGCGAACAGGCTGGTCCGATTCTGGCGCAAAAACGAGTTCGGCGGTTTTGGACATCAATACATCCCTGTAAGATATTGCTTGTTAAATATTTACTTCACAGGAACTCATTATGGCTCAATGGCTTAGATTTCAGCACCAAGGGAAAAGCGGTTTAGGACAGGTACAAGGCGAGCAAATCACTGTGTACTCGGGAGACTTGTTTCAAGATCCACAACCTACTGGGGAAACGCTCAAATTGGCAGATATCACGATTGATATCCCATGCACCCCATCCAAAATGGTAGCAATGGTTGATAACTTCCATGCGCTAGTTACTAAATTAGAGCATGCGGTGCCCGCTGAACCTTTGTACTTTCTTAAGGGAAACAACTCCTTCTTAGCCGCCAATCAAATTATTCGTACGCCTAAGTCCTACTCTGGCAAAGTAGTTTATGAAGGCGAGCTGGGAATTGTCATCGGCAAACCTATTCATGAGGGTGACGAAGCCCAAGCAGCAAAAGCAATCTTTGGCTATACCTGCATTAACGATGTGACCGCCATTGAGATTCTTAATCGAGATCCTGGTTATGCACAGTGGACTCGCTCTAAGAGCTTTAATACTTTCGGTGTCTTTGGTCCTTATATCGCTACCGATATAGACCCAAGTAAATTGACCATCAAAACCATTCTCAATGATCAAGAGCGTCAAAACTATCCAATAGCAGATATGATTTTTGCACCAGCAAAATTAGTTAGCTTGATCTCACAAGACGTTCCTTTAGAGCCGGGCGACATTATTGCCTGTGGCACTTCAGTAGGTGTTGGCTCAATGAAACCTGGCAGCAACGTCAGCATCATTATTGATGGTGTTGGTCGATTAGATAATCGCTTCGAATAGAGCTACTACAAAACAAAAACCCTTGCTATGTTGAGTAGCAAGGGTTTTTTATACTAAAAACTTTTAGTATTGCCGGTGGTTTTAGTAACCTGAAACAGATGGTAGCGCCAAGCTACCTTTGGAGGCTTGCACGTTCTCATCTAAATACTTTGTCAAAGCAAAAACTGTATTTAAGCAAGGCGTAGGTGTTTGGGTAATTTTGCCAAGCTCGATCACAGAGCCTAAGAGTGCATCGATCTCTAAACTACGGCCGGCCTCTAAGTCTTGCAACATCGAAGTCTTATGTTTGCCAACTTTTTCAGCGCCTGCAATACGACGCTCAATATCAACCCGGAATGTAACGCCGAGCTTTTCAGCAATAGTTTGGGCTTCCGCCATCATATTGCGCGCTAACTCTTTGGTTAATGGGTATTGGCAAATGCCTTCCAAGGTTCCATGGGTCAAAGAGCTAATTGGATTAAAAGTCATATTGCCCCAAAGCTTGAGCCAAATCTCAGAGCGAATGTCGTCAAGGATTGGTGATTTAAAACTGGCTGCTCCCATCATCTCAGACATCTTCTGAATACGCTCAGTAGACTTACCATCCAACTCACCCAACGGGAAGCGATTGCCTTCTACGTGACGGATCACACCAGGAGCTTGAGTAAAGGTTGCAGGGTAAACAACGCAGCCAATGATGTTGTTTGGGTTGATTGTTTTTTTCGCAACGCCGCCGGCGTCAACTGTCTCAACCGAGTGGTCTTGATACTCGCCACCAAGTTTTTGGAAATACCACCAAGGAATACCATTTTGCATAGGGATCAAAATAGTTTCTGGGCCCATGATTGCTGCCAAGTCATCGATGATTGGCTCAACTTGATGCGCCTTGACTGCCAAGATCACGACATCTGGAGTTTCAGCATCTGTAATTTTTTCAACTGCTTTGACTTCGGCTACTAGTGGCTCGGGTTGGTCATCCATAATTAATGCCAAACCGCGCTCTTTAATTGCAGCTAAAGTTGCGCCACGAGCAACAACTGTTACGTCATTGCCCGCTCGCGCCAGCATGACAGCTAGGTAGCCGCCAATAGCACCGCCTCCTCCAATTACACAGATTTTCATAGGAACCCTATCAGAATAAAAATTTTTGTATTAGTGCAATATTAGATGAGAACTTTAGAGGAAAACTTGTTGCGGTGCAACAATTTTGATTGCCTAATTTTTAAGCAAATAATGACCTAAACTGCTTTTAACCGGTCTTTTGATACTAGACTACCCAAAATCATACCGGCAATACTTGCAAATAAGCCCGCCAATTGGGGCGGCAAAATAGCTTTTGGAGCCAGAATTTCACAACTAATCCAAATAGTAAGGCCGCAGACCACTGACAGTAAGCCGCCTAAAGAGTTGGCTCTTGACCAATACACCCCAAACGCTAAAGGTACAAATGCGGCAACCAAAGTCACCTTATAAGCACTCTCGACCATCTTAAAAATGGAGAGCTCAGAATTGATTGCAAAGAAAGTAACAACTACTGCAAAACACAATACTGTGATGCGCATAATTTTGAGCAAGTCGTGATCTGAGAGATGCTTAAAGAATCCTCTCACAATGTTTTCCGCAAAAGTCACTGAAGGTGCAAGTAAGGTGGCGCTTGCACAACTCTTAATGGCTGAGAGCAAGGCGCCAAAAAACATTACCTGCGCAATGATCGGCGCATGATTCAAGATGAGTTTAGGCAAAATCATTTGCGGGTCAGTGTCAAGATACTTCTTAACCAGGTCAGGGCTAATTAAGGTTGCTGAGTAAGCTAAATACATTGGCACGAAAGCGAAAATAAAGTACAGCACTCCACCTAAGATCGCTGCTTGCACAGCAATATTGACATTCTTCGAAGAGGTGATGCGTTGGAAGACATCCTGCTGGGGGATTGAACCCAGCATCATGGTGCAAAGAGCGGCAACAAATCCCAAGATCGAGGCAAGATTCATGTCCGGCCAAAAATTGCTAAATTGTCCAGCGGCAGCTGCATGCTCTAGCACTACGCCAATTCCACCGGTTTGCGTAGTCATTTCGCCACCGATATACAACATGCCGATCACAATGATGATCATCTGAATGAAGTCCGTGATCGCTACAGACCACATGCCTCCGAACAAGGTGTAAATCAAGACACTGCCAGCCCCAATCAACATGCCACCTGTTTGAGAAATGCTCCCTTCTGACACCACATTGAAAACTAAACCAAGGGCTTTAATCTGCGCGGCAACCCAGCCTAAATAGGAAACAACAATACAAAGAGTTACCAAGACCTCAACCGTACGCCCATATTTTTCACGGAAGAAGTCGCCAATCGTTAACATACGGCGGTTATAGAGATGGCGCGCAAAAAATAGACCAACCAAAATTAAACACAAGGAGGATCCGAAGGGATCGGACACTACCCCGCCTAAACCTTCCTTCAGAAAAGTAGCCGGAATACCCAAAACTGTTTCAGAACCAAACCAGGTAGCAAATACAGTGGCTGTAACGATTGGCAAGGGGAGGCTATGACCGGCCGCAGCAAAGTCAGCTGTATTTTTTACGCGCAGCGCAGCCCATAGGCCAATACCTACGGATACTACCCAGTAGATGATGACGAACCAAATGAGCACGCCCAATTTCTCCCTGAAGAATTTGGTGAAATTATATGACCTTGTCACTTTTACTAGTAAGGGAATTTGTATCAACTTGGGGCGCCAGATAGTGCAAGCCCACTCTGACATAATCCAAGGGTGAATTCATTTCAAATGAGCCCAAGCGAGAACCCAAGTACTGACCTGGCTTATCAAAAAGCCATCTTGAGCTCAGTCTCCCGCACCTTTGCTCTCACTATTCCACTATTACCTTCCATCATTGAAAAAGTGGTGGGTAATACCTATTTACTGTGCCGAATTGTTGACACTATTGAGGATGCTGCAGAATTAAATCCACAAACCAAACAAAAACTCTCTCAGTTGTTTTTAGATGTGGTGCTTCAAAAGGTGCCCGTTGAGTTTTTTGTACAACCTTGCCTTGAGGCTCTCAATCATTACGGCAATCAAGATGAATTAGATCTCATCGCACACACTCCTACCGTCTTGAGAATTTTGCACACTTGCTCCGGGGATGATCGAGCAGCAGTGAGTCGCTGCGTCTCCATCATGTCAGAGGGAATGTCTTACTTCCACGGAAAGCAGACTCAAGTAGGCCTGCAGAATTTGCAGGAATTTGAAAAATACTGCTATGTGGTTGCGGGTGTTGTAGGAGAGCTTCTCACCACTATCTTCAGTAACTACTCCGCTGAATTTGCAAAGCGCATTCAGGGCCATGAAGACCTCGCCATAGCCTTTGGTCAAGCCCTGCAAATGACTAACATCCTGAAAGATTCACCTGAAGATCGCGCTCGTGGGGTATCTTGGAAGCCAGTCGGCATGAGTCAGGAGCAACTCTTAGTAATTGCTTATGAAAAGCTCCAAGACTCACTCAACTACATACTCCTCATTCCAAAAGAGGAACTTGGAATACGGCGCTTTTGTTTCCTGGCTTTTGGCTTAGCGGTAATGACGCTCGCGAAGATTGCCAAACAAAAAGAAATTAGCGGCAAGGAAGAAGTAAAGCTCTCTAGAAAAACAGTCATGGCGTTTTATACCTTCACAAAATTTGCAGTAAACAGTGACGCACTCATGCGGATTTTCTTTAATCGATTTTCTAAATCCATTAAAGCAATTTGAGCCTATAGAGCGCCCTCGTGCTGCAAAAGCCACATCTTGATTTGGCGATACAAACCAGGCGCGTTTTCTTTCATGAAACCACCAATTCCTTGTGCAGAAACAACGCGATGGCAAGGTGTAATTAAAGGATAGGGATTGGCACCGCATGCCGTCCCTACGGCGCGCGGGCCACTCTTGATCTTACTTGCAATCTCGCCGTAGGTTTTGCTTTTGCCAACAGGAATCATCTGAATAATTTTCCAAACCCTTTGCTGGTGTTCGGTCCCTAATGACTTCATGGGTAAATCAAACTGGTGCTGAGGATTCTGAAAATACGCTTTAAGCTGCTTTTCTGCCTCTTTTGCCAATTGATTTCTAGCACTTACTAAAGCGGTTGATATTGGCAAATACTCAATTTTGGACAACATTAAACTGCCATCAACCAGCTCAGTCAAAATCCCCAATCTCCCAAAAGGGGCGGCAATAACGCAATATTGAGCACTATCTGAAGTAACTTGTTTTTTAGCCGGAGTCATAGAAAGCGATTCTCACATAATTAGAGGCCAAAGACGACAGGTCTTTCTTCCACATCTATAGCTTGTGAAATGCCACTTTGCTATATTGATTCATCCTTACTTTTTTCAGGTAGACCTTATGGACACCTTTTTCGACGATTGGCCGTTTTACGGGCAAGTTGCTCTCGTCCTTTTTTTACTTGCTCTTTCTGGCTTTTTCTCAATGGCCGAAACTAGCATGCTCTCATCAAATCGCCATCGTCTGCGAGCCATGGCAACTAGTGGTAATTCGGGGGCAGCCTTAGCTGAACGACTCTTAAAGCGTATTGATTCGCTTTTATCTGTTCTCTTAATTTCCAATAACCTCATCAATACCATACTGCCTATTCTGGTGACGGGCATCGCTTTACATATCTTTGGAGATAGTGGTCTTGTACTTTCAATTGCCACCTTAGTAGTTGCTTTGCTAATCATCATTTTTAGTGAAATTACTCCGAAGGTTATTGGGGCAGCCTTCCCAGAAAAAATCGCTTCCCGAGTAGGCTGGTTCATTCTACCGCTGACCTTTTTACTAAAACCCCTGCTGTGGTTTATTAATAGCTTTGTATCTGGACTGATGAAGGTTTCTGGTCTGCAGTCTTCTTCAGACAGCAGAACGATGAGTACAGAGGAGTTACGCAGCTTGGTTCTAGAGTCCAACCGCTTCGTATCAAACCATCATCGCAATATCTTGCTGAACCTCTTTAATCTAGAAAACATTACAGTCGACGATGTGATGACTCCAAGATCAAAGATTGAAGTTCTGGATCTCTCGCGACCCATTGATGAAGTCGTTCAACAGTTAGAAACCTGCTATCACAACAAACTGCCTGTCTGCGATGGTGACTCTGAGCGTATCGTAGGCATACTATCAGTCAAGAAGGCGCTTTCCTTACTAGGCGATACCGACCTAAAACACGCAGACTTTCAATCTTTATTAAATGAGCCTTATTTCATTCCCAGCGGAACGCCTGTACTACAGCAGATGCAATTCTTTCAAGATAACCAACAGCGCTTAAGTCTGGTTGTAAATGAATATGGTGAAGTCTTAGGCCTCGTAACCTTTGAAGACATTGTTGAAGAGCTCATTGGTGAGTTCACAACCTCTTTCTCTAATCTTTCAACCGATCCCCATTGGCTGGCTGATGGTACTTACTTAGCCAGCGGTACTGCATCACTCAGGGACCTAAATCGTTTGCTGAATCTCAATTTACCTTTAGATGGTCCTCGCACTTTAAATGGGCTCATTCTTGAAAAGCTTGAGGCGATACCGGATCATGATGTCAGCATTCGAATTTCGGGCACCGTTATGGAAATTATGCAGTTTGATGATCAGGGCGTAAAGACCGTCAAACTCTACCGCCCCACCCTTAATCAAGAGCAAGATTGAGCAATACCCATGATGACTCACTCATTATTCGCACCTGGCATGAAATCGCAGTTAATGCGCTTCAATCTAGAGCGAGTGATATCCATATCGAGGCTGGGTCACAAGGTACTCTAGTCCGCATTCGAGTGGATGGCTTGCTACAAGTGCAAGCACAATTTGACATTCAATTGCATGATCGATTAATTACTCGCATCAAAATACTGGCACGACTTGATATTGCTGAAAAACGTCTGCCTCAAGATGGTCGCCTCTTAATTGGACTTGATTTTGCAAAACCTAATATTGACTGTCGAGTATCGATCCTTCCGACTCTGTATGGCGAAAAAGCGGTTATACGAATTTTGCCTAGCTGTATAAATGAACTTGCTATCGAACAAGTCGGCTTACTTCCAGAACAGTTGGAGATATTTAAAAATGCTCTCATCCAGACGAATGGTTTGATATTAGTAACAGGCCCTACGGGTAGCGGCAAAACCAGAACTCTCTACAGCTGCTTAAGAACCCTGAACCAAAGCCATCGCAATCTTTGTTCTATAGAGGATCCCATCGAGATTCGCCTACCAGGAGTGAATCAAGTGGCGTATCACCCTCGTTCGGGTTTAGATTTTCCGACAATTATTCGTGCACTATTGCGTCAAGATCCAGATGTCATCATGATTGGTGAAATTCGAGATAGCACTACTGCCCGACTTGCCATTCAAGCAGCACAAACTGGCCATCTTGTTTTAAGCACCCTTCATACTCGCAATGCTCGAGGGGCATTAAATCGATTAAAGAGCTTAGGGCTGGACCAAGAAGCTTTGGAATCTTGTTTACGTAGCGTTAGCTCACAACGCTTAGTCCGTAAGATATGTCGGGAATGTTTGGGTAGAGGTATCAACAAAAGCAATAAATGTGCAAGCTGCAATGAATCTGGATATCACGGACGCATTGGGGTGCATGAAGTTTTAAGTACGGCGCACATATTTGACCTGTCTTTTCAATACTGCACCATGCATGAAGCTGGGCTGCATCATGTAAAAAGGGGATTGATTAAGGAAACCGATCTTCTGACTGAGGTCGGCACATGGCAGTAAGTAAGCTAGATCAACTCAACTTTGCTCAACAACTCTTGTCACTATTAACTGCTGGCCTTCCGCTACTAAATGCGATGGAGCTGATTCGGCTATCCGCACCAAAGTACTGGCAAGAGTGCTTAAGTAATTTATGCGACCAATTAAAACAGGGTGAAAGCTTTTCTCAAGCCTTGCTGGCAGAGCAAAACCGGTTTTCTGCAGAATTTATTAATCTCATTAGGGTCAGTGAGCGCACCGGCAATATTGAATTGGCGCTACAAACTATTTGTCGGCAACTTGAGGCACAAATTGAATTAAGGCGAAAGGTTCATCAGGCTTTGAGCTACCCCGCTATCACGCTGGTCAGCTCCTTACTGCTGATTCTAGTAATGATGATTTGGGTTGTACCAGTATTTAAGGATGTCTTTGCACACTTTCAAGCTGAGTTGCCAGCACCCACTAAAGCACTGATTCAAATATCGACGGTTATTGAAAATTTTTTCTTTGAGATGACTATTTTACTTATCAGTAGTGCTGGTTTTTTTCTATTTGCATGGCTAAAACTACCCCGCTTACAAAAAAAGTGTGATGAGCTGAGTTTTTACATTCCTATATTGGGTCAGTTATTTCGCCTGGCAACCCTTACCTACTGGTGCAGAACTCTAGGACATTTATTGGACTCTGGCTTAGCCCTACCCGATGCATTGCGCGTAACGGCTCAATCCTCCAACCATTGGCTCAGTCATGATTTGAGTGCAGAGATCTTTAAACACCTCACTAGAGGCTGGCCACTGGGGGATGCCTTGATTCGTGCCGATCCTAAACACGTCTTGTTTGATATTGAAACGTGGCAATTACTGCGTATCGCCTCAGAAAGTGGATCCCTTCCCCAAATGCTGGGTAAACGCGCGAATGCACTAGACTCTCAACTCAGTAATCGCCTAAATACTTTAAGCCAGAGCTTAGAGCCCTTGCTCATCATTTTTGTTGGGATTGTGATTGGTAGTCTTGTCATAATCTTATATCTTCCAATCTTTAATCTAGGACAGATTGTGTAATGGGCCATTTAGAAGCGCTTGACCTTATCCGGATTTTTCTAATTCTCATATTGGCTTACTTGGCTTATGTTGACTTACGAACATTTCGGCTGCCAGATGTCATTACTATTCCCCTCATCTTAGCTGGACTTTGCTTCAATAGTTTCTCAAGCCTCAGGTTCATTACCCCTCAAGAGTCTATTTTTGGTGGACTACTAGGCTATTTACTACTCTGGCTCTTAAATCGCCTATATCGATACATTAAAAAACAAGATGGTATTGGTATGGGTGATGCCAAACTCTTATCTTCCCTAGGTGCCTGGCTTGGCTGGACTGCCCTACCTGGCATACTATTCCTGGCTTCCATCTCTGGAATCATTGGTGGCATGATTTGGCTGAAATTGCACAAACAAAATCATGGCTCAGCTTTTCCTTTTGGACCTTTTTTGATCTTTGCTGGCATCATGGAGTTGTTATGGCCACAGCTTCTTCAAAACCTACTACTGAGCATTCTGAGTTAAGTGCACTCAAGGGGCGCATACCCCTGATTGGCTTGACTGGCGGAATTGGCTCTGGGAAAACTGCCGTGAGTGATTTACTAGCTAAGCTTGGGGCTGGTATTGTGGACACAGATCTGATTACCCACCAAATCACAGCACCTCATAAAGCAGCAATTTCAGCGATTGAGAAACATTTTGGCTCTGACTTCATTGCATCCGATGGTTCACTCGATAGAGAGAAAATGCGCGCTCTAGTTTTTACAAACCCAGAAGCCAGAAAATCCCTCGAGGCAATCACTCACCCGCTGATCCGCACAGAAACTATCAGACAGGCCTCACGGTTAGAGAAAGATGGGGTGCAATACCTGGTCTTCGTAGTGCCCTTATTACTTGAGTCCGGGTCCTGGATGGACCTCATTGACCTTCTAGTGGTAGTGGACTGCCCTGAAGAGACCCAAATTCAGAGGGTGATGCAGCGCAGCAATTTACCCCGGGAAGATGTGGAGAGAATTCTGATGGCTCAAGCCAGCAGAGCAGAACGTCTCAAGCATGCCAATATAGTGATTGAAAACCAAGGAAGTCTTAAGGACCTAGAGGTAGAGGTGCAAAGCTTGCACCAAAAAATCCTACAGATTTAGAAACATTAGCGCAGTTCGTCATAGAATATGGGCTTGTGATTGTCTACGAATACCCCTTTAACGAATTAGTTCGAAGCATGCTTCGACTGGAGTATTTGTTCGCCCGTTTCAATCAGTTTCTTCGCTCGGATGAACCAGAGCTTCACCACAATGCAATCTCTATTTTGTTTGATCTTGGTGATATTGGCGCTAGAGGTGATATCAAGTCTTTGTTACTCAAAGAATTTGAGCGTCAAAAATATGCTCTTAACGGCCTGAAGTCGTCACAAAAGGTAGATCAAGAAGCGCTATCCCAAACGCTCTCTGAAATTGATGCTGTTGCTAGCAATATCAATCACTCTACCGGCAGACCAAATTCTGCTATCACCGAGAGTGAGTGGCTCAATGCGATTCGTACTCGACTGAATATTCCCGGTGGAACAAGTCCGATTGATTTACCTAGTTATCACGCTTGGAAAAACAGTGCTTCAATTGAGCGACGTAAACTTTTAGAAAATTACATTAATCCACTTTTGCCATGGCAAGAAGCATGTCAATTATTTTTGCGTTTATTGCGTCAATCGGGTGAAGCAAAAGATGTGCTTGCTCATAATGGTTCGTTTCAGCAAGCGCCGTCTGGTAAGGTATATCAATTGATGCGCATTACATTGGAGGATGACTCACTATTCTCAGAAATCAGCGCCAATAAGTATCTACTCTCTGTACGCTTTTTAAAGGCCGATCGAGATAAAAAAGCGCAGCTGATTAATGCTGATGTGCCCTTCAAGCTGACGCTCTGTCAGTTCTAAGCTAAAAACCTTCTAAGGCACTCCAGCATTGGCCAGGCAGCTGGCAATAAAGGCTCGACACTTGGTTTTTCGGCACCAATCAACTCCCAAGATAGGGCTTGTCCCTCACAACCCATTGGAGTACCAGTCCAATCACGAATGATGCTGACATATAAACGAACATAAGCATGTGGATAGTCATGTTCTAGAACCGTTAATTCTTCGCTAGACCGAATATCAATCCCCAACTCTTCCTGCAATTCACGCTGCAAAGCCTGAAAAACGGTTTCACCCTTTTCCACTTTTCCGCCAGGGACCTCCCAGTAACCAGCATATGGTTTGCCTGCAGGTCTCTGACCTAAAAGATAGCGATTCTCAGAATCTATTAATATTCCTGCAGCAACAACGGTGACGGGGCGATTTATTTCACTCATCGAAATAAATCAGATTAAGCATGGGTGCCTGCCCAGTATTTTGCAAACTGCCAAGCAACACGGCCTGAGCGTGAGCCACGCTCTAATGCCCAAACCAATGCCTCTGAACGAGCAGATTCAATTTGTGCTGCACTTAAACCAAAATGATTAAGCCAATGCGCAACGATAGCTAGATATTCATCTTGCTTGGGCGGATAAAATGATAGCCACAATCCAAAGCGCTCAGACAAAGAAATCTTTTCTTCCACCACTTCACCTGGATGAATTTCACCATCATCACTATGCACATAACTCTCGTTTTCTTTCATGTACTCGGGTAATAAATGGCGGCGATTAGAGGTGGCATAAATCAAAATATTATCGACCTGGGCAGAAACCGAACCATCTAAGGCGGATTTCATGGCTTTATAACCCGACTCCCCATCTTCAAAAGATAAGTCATCGCAAAAGATGATGAAGCGCTCAGGACGCTCAGCTAATAACTCAGTGATATCTGCCAAATCAGCCAAATGCTCTTTCTCGACCTCCACCAAGCGCAAACCTTGACTAGCAAACTCATGAAGACTTGCCTTAATCAGAGAGGACTTACCGGTTCCCCTGGCACCAGTCAGCAAAATATTATTGGCCGGCTTTTTCTGGATGAAATTCTTAGTGTTGTCCCGAATAGCATCCCTTTGACGATCAATATTCTTTAAATCTTCAAAAGTAATATCTGAAACATGCTTCACAGGTTGTAGAAAGCCAATGCTACCAAAAATACTATCGCGGCGGCGCCATCTAAAAGCAGTTGAGGAGTCCCACTGCTCAACACTTAAAGGTTTTGGTAAAAAAGTTTCGAGATGGCTGAGGAGCTGGTCTAATTTTTCATTCATCAATCAAAAACCTTTATGAGCGATAGTCCGCATTAATAGAAACATAATCATGAGATAAATCGCAAGTCCACATGGTTTGGCTGGCATTGCCTCGACCCAAGTCAATCTTGACTGTAATCTCCGGAGCCTGCATCACTCTTTGGCCATCAGCCTCTTGATAGCCGGGATTGCGGCCACCATCCTTAGCAACCAATACATCACCAAGCCACATCTGAACGCGACCGACATCTAAATCGTTAATCCCCGCATAACCAATCGCAGCCAAAATACGTCCTAAGTTTGGATCGCTTGCGAAAAAAGCAGTTTTGACTAAAGGCGAGTGCGCAACTGCCTCAGCAACCAAACGGCACTCCTCTTGACTCTTACCGCCAAGTACATCGATGGTGATGAACTTCGTAGCGCCTTCACCGTCACGCACAATCATCTGGGCTAACTTTCTGGCTAGTGCAATCAAAGCGTCTCGCAGGACCGCATAGCTTGGATCTGTCGCTGACTTAATCCGTACCGTAGACTGACCAGTAGCCATAATGATGAAAGAATCGTTCGTTGAGGTATCACCATCAATCGTGATCGCATTAAAAGAGAGGTCAGCAATTTCGCGAGTAAGGTTATCTAATAGGCCCGCAGCAAAACCAGCGTCTGTGGCAATAAAACCCAGCATGGTTGCCATATTTGGGTGAATCATGCCCGCACCCTTACAGATGCCAGTAATTACAACCGGCCCCGCTGGGGTTGATACTGTCATTGAGCTTGCCTTGGGCTGAGTATCGGTAGTCATGATTGCCTGGGCAGCATCAAACCAATTGTCCTCAGCTAAATTAGATACCGCCTTTGGTAAAGCGCTAATAACTTTTTCAATTGGCAAAGGCTCCAGAATTACGCCTGTTGAAAATGGCAAAATTTGCTCAGGATTAATCTTCAGGTCCTTGGCTAAAGCAGCACATGTCTCTAAGGCATGCTTCATTCCTGATTCACCTGTGCCAGCATTGGCATTGCCAGTATTTACTACTAAAGCCCGAATTTCCCCTTTGCGACCCTCTTGCGCCAAATGATCGCGGCAAACCTGAACCGGTGCAGCGCAAAAGCGATTCAAAGTAAATACGCCAGCAACCTGAGATCCGGGCGCTAAAGTCATCACTAACAAATCTTTACGATTGGCTTTCTTAATGCCGGCTTCAGCGATGCCCATCTCAAAACCTTTAACTGGCTTGAGATCCGCTTTTTGGGGGAGGGATAGATTAACTGTCATAGTCTGACAATTGTAGATGAGGGTTTAAAGGGTTGCTAGCGAGCCACCCTTTAAATAGCGCTTAGCTTAAGGTGCCGCAGCAATTCTTATATTTTTTACCGCTGCCACAAGTGCATGGGTCATTACGCCCAATCTTTGGGCCAGTCCGCATAGGCGCCGGAACAATTTGTATAGAGTCTCCACGGTCACCTGTTGATCCAGCAATTTCTTTATCAGGATCAGCATGTTGATATTGAACACCTGCTAATTTAGCTAGGTCATCATTCATGGACTCGGCTGCTTCATCCAACTCACTCGCACTTCTAATTTTGACGGTCATGATACTTTTCACAACATCATTCTTAATAACGCTTAGTAATTCGCCATACAACTCAAAAGCTTCGCGACGGTACTCTTGTTTTGGATCTTTTTGAGCATAGCCGCGCAAGTGAATACCTTGACGCAAATGATCTAAAGCTGCCAAGTGTTCGCGCCAATGAGTATCTAGACTATAAAGAAGAACTGAGCGCTCAAATCCGGCAAAAGACTGGCGACCGGATAACTCGACCTTCGCATCATAGGTTTCTTTAGCAGCTTCCAACACGCGATCAATAATCTCGGTGTCATCCACAGTCTCGGCACTTTCAACCCAACTACGTAAATCAATCGTCAGGCCCCAGTCGCTCGCCAAAACATTCTCGAGTCCAGCTAAATCCCACTGCTCTTCCATAGACTCAAGAGGTACATAAAGAGAACAAACCGAGCGCAAGACATCTTCACGCAAATTAGCAATTAAATCGCCAATATCGTTACTTTCAAGCACTTCATTTCGGAGACGATAAGTTTCTTTACGCTGATCATTTGCAACGTCGTCATATTCCAGTAGCTGCTTACGAATATCAAAGTTACGGCCTTCCACCTTGCGCTGGGCCGACTCAATCGAACGGGTCACCATACCAGCCTCAATCGGCTCACCATCAGGCATCTTTAAGCGTTCCATAACGGCACGTAAACGATCACCGGCAAAGATGCGTAAGAGCGAATCATCTAAAGAGAGATAAAAGCGAGAGGAGCCTGGGTCACCTTGACGGCCAGAGCGGCCTCTTAATTGGTTATCAATACGACGACTCTCATGACGCTCGGTACCAATAATGTGCAAACCACCAACAGCAAGCACATGATCATGAATTCCTTGCCACTCATCTTGCAGCGCTTTAATCTTGCTTGCTTTATCTGCAGCCGAGAGTGCGGCATCTGCCTCAATCAAATGAGACTGCTTGCCTACGTTTCCGCCAAGGACGATATCCGTTCCGCGACCCGCCATATTGGTAGCAATGGTGATCATTTTTGGGCGGCCCGCTTGCGCAATAATTTCTGCTTCTCGTGCATGCTGCTTAGCATTCAAAACTTGGTGCGGTAATTTACGTTGATCGAGTAATTTAGCAATCAACTCAGAGTTTTCAATCGAGGTAGTACCCACCAACACTGGCTGACCACGCTCGTAGCAATCTTCAATATCTTTAATAACGGCATCATATCGCTCGCGAGACGATTTGAAGATTTGATCTTGACGGTCTTTGCGCTGACTAATTCTGTTGGGTGGAATGACAACTGTTTCAAGGTTATAAATTTCTTTGAACTCATAAGCTTCAGTGTCGGCAGTACCCGTCATACCAGAGAGCTTGCCATACATGCGGAAGTAATTCTGGAAAGTAATCGTGGCTAAGGTTTGATTCTCATTTTGAATCGGTACACCCTCTTTAGCCTCTACTGCCTGATGTAACCCATCAGACCAACGGCGACCCTGCATCAAGCGACCAGTGAACTCATCAACAATTATGACTTCTTTATTTTGCACAACGTAGTGTTGATCACGGTTATACAAGCAGTGTGCACGTAATGCTGCATAAACGTGATGCATCAAAGTAATGTTTTGTGGAGCATAGAGAGAGGCGCCATCATTTAAGGCGCCCAACTGTACTAAGATTTCTTCCGCCTTATCGTGACCTTGTTCAGTCAAGTAAACCTGCTGTGACTTTTCATCTACCCAGTAATCTCCAGGCTTTTCAACACCAGTGCCATCTGCTTTTTCTTCGCCAATTTGACGCTCTAAATAAGAAGGTAGTGAGTTAATTTTGATGTAAAGATCTGTGTGATCTTCGGCTTGACCAGAAATAATGAGCGGTGTTCGCGCTTCATCAATCAGAATTGAGTCGACTTCATCGACGATTGCATACGCTAAACCACGTTGAACACGTTGGTCCAAATCCTGAACCATGTTGTCGCGCAAATAATCAAAACCAAACTCGTTATTAGTACCGTATGTAATATCTGAGGCATAAGCTTCTTGTTTTGTCTTGTGATCCATCTGAGATAGATTCACGCCAACCTTCATGCCCAAAAAGTTATATAAGGTTGACATCCACTCAGCATCACGCTGAGCCAAATAATCGTTCACCGTAACAACATGAACACCTCTACCAGTCAAAGCATTTAAATACACTGGGAGTGTTGCTGTTAAGGTTTTTCCTTCACCAGTTCCCATCTCGGCAATCTTGCCCTGATGCAGAGCAAGTCCACCCATAATCTGCGCATCAAAGTGCCGCATCTTCATCACGCGAACACTGGCTTCTCTCACCACCGCAAATGCTTCAGCAGTAATATCCTCCAATGACTCTCCGCTAGCTAGACGAGCCTTAAACTCTGCGGTTTTAGCAGCAAGGGCGGCATCATCCAAAGATTGCAGGCTAGCCTCAAAAGCGCCAACCTTAGCAACGACTTTGCGATACTGCTTTAAGAGGCGGTCGTTACGACTGCCGACCAGGGTTTTAAGAAGACCGATTACCATGGGATATTGAAGAAAATTAAGTCCTTGAGTTTATCACCCGCAACCCCATTTTTTATGAACTTTACTCGCAAACCATCACGCAATCATTCAGCCCATGACTGGATGGAATACCTGCGAGAGTCCAATGGGCTTGGGGGAATCTTGGCCAAAACTGAAGATCTGGCCAAGTTAAAGATGAAGCTCCATAAGGCATTGGAGCGCTTGGATTTAGGTCACCTAAGCCCAAAAATTGAGGCTGGATGGCGCTCTGGAGCCCAGGATGAGCTCTTTTTACTAGTTAGTAGCGCCAGCATTGGAACCCGACTCCAGCAGATTTTACCTAGCTTAATCAATGAGTTATCGAATATTGGGCTCAGTTGTAAGGCTATAAAGATCAAAGTAAAGCCAGCAAGTCCAGATTGGGAAGTCAAGCCAAGGCAAAACCCCAAGAACATAAGGCCTAAGGGCTTAAATGAGGTGGCCAAACAGTCATGGCAAGACCTCCTGGAAAAACTACCACCAGACTCTGATCTTCGTGAGGCGGTAGAGCGCCTCCTACAAAATAAATCTAAATAGGACGCCCTAGAAAAAGAGGGGCTGACTTTCCTGAGAATAGGCTTCAGGGGCCTTAGCTTCTGCAAAAGACTCAATTGTGTAAGAACTAGGGTCTTCTAAAAGCTTACGCAAAAGAGCGTTATTGAGTGCGTGGCCAGACTTCTCGGCTACATATGCGCCCACAATTGGATGGCCCATTAAATACAAATCACCAATCGCATCCAAAATTTTGTGACGTACAAACTCATCTTCGTAACGCAGTTCTTCATTGTTTAAGATGCGGTGCTCATCTAAAACAATAGCATTATCTAAACTACCGCCACGAGCTAAACCCATTTCACGCAAAGCTTCTACCTCATGTGCAAAACCAAATGTCCTTGCACGCCCAATTTCACTACGATATGCATGCTCTGCAAAATCGACAATAAAACGTTGGCCGGTTTTATCAACTGCTGGATGCTTGAAGTCGATCGTGAAATCTAATTTAAATCCGAAGAAAGGCTCTAGACGCGCAAGCTTATCGCCCTCGCGAACTTCGACGGGTTTCTGAATCACGACAAATTGACGTGGCGCATCTTGTTCAACAATTCCAGCAGATTCAATTAAAAATAAGAATGAGGCAGCACTACCATCCATGATGGGAACTTCTTCATCATTAAGCTCAATCAATAAATTATCTAAGCCTAGGCCAGCACAAGCTGATAGCAAATGCTCAACCGTAGAGACTCGCACACCATCCTTCTGAATAACTGATGCAAGCCTTGTATCGCAGACAGCCAGGGCAGTTGCAGGGACAACCGACTGCTCTGGCGTATCAACACGAACAAACTGGACCCCTGAATTTACCGCTGCAGGCTTAATAGAAATTGTCACCTTACGACCAGAATGCAAACCAATGCCTACAGTTTTCACTGGAGTGGCAATAGTTCTTTGTTTCATCATGGTGAGATCTCTAAAATTCAGGGAGCATTACTGACTGAGTGAATGCGAATTATAGTTTTTTCAGAATAGAAGCAGCATCGCTTACTTCAAATTTTCCAGGCGCTTCACGATCTAAAGACTTCACTACACCATCTTCAACAATCATTGCGTAACGATCTGAGCGCACACCTAAACCACGAGCCGTTAAATCTAACTCTATGCCCATCTTCTTGGTGAACTCGGCACTGCCATCACCCATCATACGAATCTTTTTTCCAACCTTTTGATCACGTCCCCAAGCGCCCATTACAAATGGATCATTTACGGAAATACACCAAATTTCGTCAACACCTTTTGCTTTGATCGCATCGTAGTGTTCAACATATCCAGGTACATGCTTTGCAGAGCAAGTTGGCGTAAATGCGCCAGGCAATGCAAAGATCACAATTTTTTTGCCAGCTACAAGCTTCTCAACTTCAAAGGCATTTGGCCCTAAGGAGCAGCCTTCGCTCTCTTCGTCAAAAAATTCATAAAGAGTGGCGTTTGGTAATTTTTGTCCAACAGTAATCATGACATCTCCAATAAGTAATTGTTAGTAAGCATGCCAACGCAAGCGCGGGATTCGTCGTCCGGAGGGGCGCCGCGCTGGCAGTTTGCAATTACGTATTGTATTGAGCAGTTAGTTAGTCTGCTTGCTTACGTAAAAAGGCTGGAATCTCATAGTAATCAGCCCCTTTATCCAACATGGATTTAGCCTGAGGAGAGCTATCTGCACCCAAAGTAGGTGTAGGAGTCGCCTCACGAGAACTGCGGAATACCCGTGGCAAATCATATTGGCTGTAATCAACACCGCTACTTGCTGCTGGTTGAACGGCAACTGATGGAGCACTACCGGCACCAATCAAAGCCATACCCGCACTAGTACTCAAAGCAGAATCTAAGCCAACCTTACTCATAGCAGCAGATGCGCTAGCAGGAGCAAAAGTATTGAGGTCTGCCATTGTAGGCATTGCATCACTAGTACCAGTAGCCTGTCTCCAAACCACTTCGGGTTGATTTGCTTTGCGTGCCTGAGGATTATTTAAGCCAGTGGCAACCACCGTCACGCGTAATGCATCGCCCAAGGTCTCGTCGTATACGGTACCGAAGATTACAGTTGCATCATCAGCAGCATAACCACGAATAGCAGCCATTACTTCGCGTGTCTCAGACAATTTTAATGAGCGGCTAGCAGTAATATTTACTAATACACCACGGGCTCCAGATAAATCAACACCTTCCAATAATGGGGAGGCAACTGCAGCTTCTGCTGCCAAACGAGCACGATCCATACCAGAAACTGTTGCTGTTCCCATCATGGCCTTACCTTGCTCGCCCATGACAGTCTTCACATCTTCAAAGTCAACGTTAATTAAACCTTGAACATTGATAATTTCAGCAATACCAGAGACTGCATTATGCAAAACATCATCAGCACAAGCAAAGGCCTTATCAAACTCAGCATCTTCACCCATGACTTCAAAGAGTTTTTCATTGAGAACAACAATCAATGAATCAACATAAGATTCGAGCTCTGCAGCGCCATTCTCAGCAACCTTCAAGCGCTTCACACCCTCGAAATCAAATGGTTTACTGATAACACCAACAGTCAAAATACCCATTTCTTTCGCGACTTGAGCAACGATTGGAGCAGCACCAGTTCCGGTACCACCACCCATACCTGCAGTAATGAAGACCATATGTGCACCTTGCAAAGTATCTGCAATGCGAGCACGTGCCTCTTCAGCAGAGGCTGCACCGATTTCTGGTTTTGCACCCGCACCTAATCCGCTAGAGCCCAGTTGCAAATTCACAGATGCTTCGGAACACTGTAAAGCGCCAGCATCGGTGTTCATGCAAATGAACTCTACGCCATTTACTCCACGACGGATCATGTGCTGGACAGCATTACCACCAGCTCCACCGACTCCAACCACTTTAATAATGGTTTTGCCAGCTGTATCTTGATCTAACATTTCAAATTCCATATACCCTCCTAGGTAAATAACTTACTACATTGACGACGACGAAAAACAACTTAAAAATTTCCTGCAAACCATTCCTTCATACGCGACATAATTCCTTGGAGCGCGCCTGATTGAGAAGCACGACGGCCACGCAACAACTGTGCTTGACCTTCCATAAGCAAGCCAATACTGGTGGCATATCTAGGGCTACGTAATACTTCATGTAAGTGCCCACGATATTCAGGTGTGCCAATTCGAGCTGGCCGCAAGAAGACTTGCTCAGCTAACTCAACCATTCCTGGCATCAATGACGTACCGCCAGTGAGCACAATTCCAGAGGAGACCATGTCTTCATAACCAGAGTCACGCACCACACCTCTCACCAAGGTAAAGAGCTCTTCTACGCGTGGCTCAATCACTGCAGCAAGTGCTTGCTTAGACATTGGACGCGGGTCACGATCACCAACACCAGGTACATCAATCATGGCGGCTGAATCAGCCATATCTTGACGAGCAATTCCATGGGCAATTTTTAAATCTTCTGCCTCAATGGTTGGAGTACGCAATGCCATTGCAATATCGTTAGTAATTTGGTCGCCGGCAATTGGAATCACAGCGGTATGGCGAATCGATCCTTGGCAATAAATAGCGATATCAGTAGTACCGCTACCAATATCAACCAAGACAACACCCAACTCTTTTTCATCATCAGTGAGGACAGCCAAACTTGATGCCAAAGGTTGCAAAATCAGGTCATTCACCTCTAGACCGCAACGACGTACACACTTCACAATATTTTGTGCAGCACTTACAGCACCAGTAACAATATGAACTTTCACCTCTAAACGTAAACCACTCATACCAATTGGCTCACGAACATCTTCTTGGCCATCAATGATGAATTCTTGAACCAAGATGTGCAAAATTTGTTGATCTGTTGGAATATTGATTGCTTTAGCAGTTTCCAATACACGCTCAACGTCACCAGCGCCTACCTCTTTGTCTCGTATAGCAACCATACCGCTAGAGTTAAAGCTCACAATGTGATTTCCGGCAATACCAGTAAATACCTGAACAATCTGACGGTCAGCCATCACCTCAGCCTCTTCTAAGGCCTTCTGAATCGACTGAACAGTTGCTTCAATATTGACTACAACGCCCTTCTTTAAACCCTTTGAGGCTGTTTGACCAACACCAACTACATTGAATTGGCCGTCAGGCGCAAGCTCCGCTACTAAGGCCACCACCTTAGAGGTCCCAATATCCAAACCTACTAGCAGATCGCGATTGTCTTTACTCATTGCCATTCCTCATTGCTTCAGCTCACTTTTTTTGCCATCTACATCATTTTTTTTCACACTTCCAGATGCAAGATGCACTGCGAAACCATTTGCATAACGTAGGTCTACTGCATCAACTCGATTGGCCCATTTCTCTTGTACCTGAGGCCAATACTTAAATAGACGTGCAACACGTTCTTCTGTTAAGTTTTTGTCAGAGCTCTCTTCATCCCGACCAAATTCGACTTTCATGCCATTGGATAGCTTGACGTGCCAGGCATAACGCTCGGTTAATGCCAAGCTCACTACCTCAGCATTCCAAGGTTTAAACCAGCTATTAGCCTTTTCATAAAGACTCATTACCTCTTTACCAGCATCATCTGGTCCAGAAAAATCCAATAAGCGCTTGTCATCAGCTAGCTCTGAAACACGTCCAGCAAATAGCTCGCCATGTGTATTCATTAAAGTATTACTACTCTCACCACCCCAAGTAGCAAAGGCTTTCTGCTCTTCAATATTCACTATCAAACCATTGGGCCAAACGCGACGTACATTAACGTGACGCACCCAAGGCATGCTTTCAAAGCCACGCTTCACATCCTCTAAACGTACGCTGAAGAAGTTGCCTTGCACGGTCTCCATTACCTGACGCTTCACAAGAGATTTATTAATATGCTTAAGTGTTTGACCAGCAGCGGGCTCAACCTGAATTTGCCTTAAAGTAAAAACAGGTCTCTGGCTTAGCCAAACTAGAATCCCAACTACCAACATCACAGCAAAGCAGCGCATCAAGAAACGACTAAGCTTTTGCATCCGCTCTGGATGATTCCAAAGCGGAGACATAATGACGGAGAAAATATCTCCGAAGCGGTCTAAGAGTGTGTTCATATAGCCACACCCTCTTTTTGTTGCAAAGTTTGGCTTAGTAACCACAGCACTAGGTCTGCATAAGGAACACCGGCTGCTTTAGCTGCCATCGGAACCAAAGAGTGAGAAGTCATGCCTGGTGAGGTATTCATCTCTAATAAATAGGGCTTACCAGTTTTCTGATCGAGCATGACATCTGCACGACCCCATGTGCGGCAACCTAGGGCTTTGTATGCAGCCAAAGCCAACTCTTGAACGCGCTCGTTAACCTCAACCGCAAGTCCAGTTGGGCATAGGTATTGAGTCTCGTCTGAGAAATACTTGTTATGGAAATCGTAGTTAGCTTCCGGCGGGATAATTTTGATCACAGGCAATGCTTCTGCTGTGTCACCCTGACCAACTAGAGGGCAAGTGAGCTCATCCCCAATAATGCAAGTCTCGGCAATCACTTTTTTATCTAATCCTGCAGCAAGCCTATAGGCTGCTGGTAATTCTTTTACAGATTTCACCTTGGTTAAGCCAAGTGAAGAGCCTTCATGCGCTGGCTTCACAATCAAAGGCAGACCTAAATGCTCGACAACTGCATTCCAGTTGCTATTTGCAGTTAATTCTTCATACTCTGGGGTTGCTAGACCATTACTGATCCAAACTTGCTTAGTCACAATCTTGTCAATTGCTAAAGCAGAAGCTAATACACCACTACCGGTATACGGCAAATTCAATAAGTCTAATAAGCCTTGGATAGTTCCATCTTCACCATAACGACCATGTAAGGCGATAAAAACACGATCAAATTTTTCTTTTGCTAACTCTGTTGGGCAGCGTAAGCCAGTATCAAAAGCATGTGCATCCACGCCTTTAGAAAGCAAAGCCTCCAAAACACCATTACCTGACATGAGTGATATTTCTCGCTCACCCGAGCACCCACCTAGCAAAACACCAACCCGACCAAACGATTTCACATCTAGCTTGGATAGCTGAGACTTCACACGATCGCCCCACATGCCGAGGCTTGTATCTAACTTAGACACTCTTTGCCTCCGCCAAGGTATGAGGCAGCGCAGAGATTGATCCTGCACCCATTGTGATTAAGACATCGCCATCTTTTAATACTTGCGATAACTTTTCTGGCATCTCTGCAATATTTGCTGCGAATACCACCGCCGCAGAATTTAAGGCGCCTTTTGTATGCTTCTCCTCTGCAAGTGCTGCCTTCATCAAACTCTTACCGTCTGCACCCGGAATCTTTGCCTCGCCAGCTGGATAAACTTCAGTCAATACCAATGCATCAAAATTTCGGAGGACTTGAACAAACTCTCCAAAACAATCTCGTGTTCTTGTAAAGCGATGTGGCTGGAATGCCAACACTAAACGGCGGTCGGGGAATGCGCCTCGAGCTGCTGCTAAGGTCGCAGCCATCTCTACCGGATGGTGGCCATAATCGTCGATCAAGGTAAAACTTCCACCAGAGGCAAGCGGAATCTCACCATAGCGCTGGAAGCGTCGGCCAACACCACTAAATTCAGAGAGCGCTTTTGTAATTGCTTCGTCGCCAACACCTAACTCAGTGGCAATACCAATTGCAGCTAGAGCATTACGTACATTGTGCAAACCAGGTAAGTTCAATGTGACATTGAGAGGGCCTGGTCTATTACCATGCTTCCGAACGGTGCGGCGATCCACTGTAAAGTGCATACGCGTGCCATCAGCACGAACATTGCTAGCTCTGATATCTGCATCTTCAGAGAGTCCATAACGTAAGACGGGCTGAGATACAAATGGAATGATGTCGCGCACATTGGCATCATCAATACACAATACTGCTACGCCATAAAATGGCATACGCTGAATAAATTGCACAAAGGCTTGCTTCAATCTCGCCATATCGTGCTGGTAGGTATCCATGTGATCTGCATCAATATTGGTAACCACTTCCATTGCCGGGAAAAGCTGCAAGAAAGAAGCGTCGGATTCATCAGCTTCGACCACAATAAAGTCGCCGCGACCCAAACGCGCATTAGCACCAGCTGAGTTAAGCTTTCCACCAATGACAAAAGTTGGATCAAGACCACCTTCAGCCAGGACTGATGCAACTAAGCTGGTTGTTGTGGTCTTGCCATGCGTACCAGCAATAGCGATACCCTGTTTTAGGCGCATCAACTCACCCAACATCACCGCTCGCTGAATCACCGGAACCTTTGCAGCACGTGCTGCGAGCACTTCAGGATTATTTCCAGCTACTGCAGTAGAAATAACCACAGCTTCTGCAGTGCCAATATTTTTAGGATCATGGCCAATATGAATGACTGCGCCCAACTCTTTTAGGCGCTTCGTTACAGAGCCTTCTGCCAAATCAGAACCAGATACCTGATAACCCAAATTCAATAAGACTTCAGCTATGCCGCTCATACCTGCACCGCCAATACCAATGAAATGGATTTGCTGAACAATATGCTTCATACACCCACCCCCGCACAATCAGCGCAAACCTCAGCGACTCGCTGGGTTGCATGTGGTTTAGCTAAAGCATGCGCACGTAAAGCCATTTCTTTTAGGTCCGCACGATTAAAACTTTGAATCATTAATGCCAAGTCTTGTGGGTTCAGATCTTTCTGGGGCAATAAGATTGCAGCATCTGCATTAGCCAAAAATTTTGCATTAGCAGTTTGATGATCATCAATTGCATATGGGAAAGGAATTAAGCAAGAAGCAACGCCACAAGCTGCTAATTCTGAAACTGTCATGGCACCCGCACGGCAAATCACAAGATCTGCCTGTGCATATGCAGAAGGCATATCGTCAATAAAGGGACGAATATCCGCTTCAACACCTAACTCGGTATAACGCTTTTGCAAATCGGCTAAATGCTTATCGCCTGCCTGGTGAATGACCTGAGGACGCGCATCTTTAGTGAGTAGCGCCAAGGCTGCAGGAATATTTTCATTTAAAGCGGCTGCACCTAAACTACCGCCCACGACCAATATAGATAAAGGTCCTTGACGCTCTTCGTAGCGCAATGTAGGTGCCGAAAGATGATCAAACTCTTCACGAATAGGATTGCCTACCCATTCGGCATTCGGCATCGTATTTGGAAAGCCAGTTAATGTGCGCATTGCAATTTTGGCAAGCGCACGATTTGCACTTCCTGCTACAGAATTTGCTTCATGTAGCACTAAAGGACGGCTTAATAACTTAGCTACTAAACCCCCAGGGAAAGAAATATAGCCACCCATACCTAAGACCACAGATGGTTTTAAGCGACGCATAATCTTCCAGCTTTGAACGCAAGCGCGTATTAAATTAAATGGCAACATCAATTTGGCCTTGAGGCCCTTGCCTCGTAAACCGCCAAACTCAACCGCTTCAAATGGAAAATCACAAGACTTTACTAAGCGGTATTCCATGCCATTTTGGTTGCCCAACCATGACACATTCCAACCGCAGATCCTCAAATACTCAGCAACAGCAAGGCCTGGGAAGATATGCCCACCAGTGCCACCAGCCATCACTAAAATTGAGGGTCTTGTCATAGCTTCCCTCCGCGCATCAGAATACGATTCTCATAATCAATTCGGAGGAGCATGGCAATCGCCACGACATTCATCAAAATTGCAGATCCACCGTAACTCACTAATGGCAATGTCAAACCTTTAGTTGGTAATAAACCGAGGTTCACACCCATATTAATAAAGGCTTGCCAGCCAATCCAAATTGCTACGCCCTTGGCTGCAAGACCAGCAAAACTACGGTCTAACTGCAAAGCAGTACGCCCAATTAAAAAAGCACGTCGGACGATCCAATAAAACAAGAAGATCATCACAACCACGCCAACGAAGCCAAGTTCTTCACCAATCACTGCCATGATGAAATCAGTATGAGCTTCTGGCAGGTAATGCAATTTCTCTACGCTGCCACCAAGTCCAGTACCGAACCACTCACCACGACCAAAAGCCATCAAGGAATGTGTTAATTGGTAGCCTTTATTTGCAGCGTTATCCACTTGCCATGGATCCATAAAGGCAAGCATGCGGCCGCGACGGAATGGCGAGAGCGCAATCATCGCTGCGCCACTCATTAAGCCAACGGCAATCAAACCACCAAATAACTTGGCATTAATACCGCCTAAGAACAAGATACCAAATGCAATTAAGGCAACCACTACGAATGCACCCATATCAGGCTCTGCCATCAATAGACCACCAACCAATGCCACTGCAATACCCATTGGCAACATACCCTTAACAAATGAGTGCAAGTATTCTTGACGTTGCACGGTATAACTTGCAGCAAAAATGATGGCTGCAAACTTCATTAACTCAGATGGCTGGAAGTTCATTAAGCCCAGCGGAATCCAGCGTCTAGCTCCGTTCACACCCTTACCAACACCTGGGATGAGAACCGCGATCAAGAGCAGCACGGTAAATCCAAAAATTAAGGGCGAATATCGATCCCATACCTTAGTTGGAATCTTGAAGACCCAAATGCCTACCCCAATCGCAATCACCAAAGAAATCATGTGACGAATTAAGAAAAAGTTGCTACTGTAATTAGCGTACTTAGGACCATCTGCCAAAGTAATCGATGCCGAATACACCATTACCAAACCAATTAACATCAGAGAAAGAACCGCCCATACGAGCAGTTGATCGTATTCCATCATGCGCGAGCGAGTTTGCTCAACTCCCGATACAGCGTCTCTTAGGCCAGTGCGGAAGTTATCAATCCCACCTCTAGAAAAATTCCAGAAGCGATCTAGACTTAAACGGTTGTCAGGGAAAAGTTTATCTTTTAGATTCACGCTTGAGCTCCTTCGAAACGCATTCCTAATTCTTCAACTTCTTCAACAAACGCCTGAGCACGCGCAACATAATCTTTAAACTGATCAAAGCTTGCACAAGCAGGGGAGAGCAATACTAAATCCCCAGGCTGAGCCTGTTGTGCGGCGGTTTTGACTGCTGACGCCAAAGTACCGCTGATCGTGCAAGAAACATCATTGCCAATAGCCTCGCCAATGGCAGCGCCATCTTTACCAATCAAGAAAACGCCTTTAACAAAACGTAAAGTGGGTTCACGTAATGGACTAAAGTCCTGCCCCTTGCCATCACCACCAGCGATCAACCAAATTCTCTTACCGGATTCATTGCTTCCTAGACCATTCAGGGCTGCTACCGTTGCACCTACATTAGTACCTTTGCTGTCATCGACATACTCAACGTCATTTACAACTGCGACGCTCTGAACACGATGAGGCTCGCCGTGATAATCACGCAAACCATGTAGGAGAACATTCATTGGTAGGTTAGCTGCCCTTGCTAATGCCAATGCAGCTAATGCGTTCAATGCATTGTGGCGACCACGAATTCTGAGTGCATCAGCCGGAATTAAGCGTTTTAATCTCAGCGGCTCGTCTTCTGCAATTGCAGCTGATTTACGACGACGCTTAGGCTTTGGCTCAAGATCCTCATCTACCTCTGCCCATACAAGCCAATCAATTCCACCAGCTCGCAAATCATGCTCGATGCCGAATGCACCTTGCTCATCTGGTCTATTGGAACCAAAAGTCACAACCGACTTTTCTGTCTTTTGATCCTCAGAAAGCAAACTCATCACCAAAGAATCGTCGCGATTCAAAATACAAAGTGTGTCTGCGCCAAATATCTTTGCTTTTGCATCTGCATACGCCTGCATATCGCCATGCCAATCCAAATGATCTTGGGTAATATTCAGAACAGTGGCAGCAGTAGCATTGAGGGTATACGTATAAACCAATTGGAAGCTGGACAATTCAAGCACCCAAATATCGGGCATATCTTCAATTTGGTCAGCCTCATTCAGACAACTCATCAGCTTATTTAATGCAGCAGGGCTGATGTTTCCAGCTACAGCAACTTTTTTACCTGCGCGCTCACAGAGTTGGCCAGTTAGTGCAGTAGTAGTAGTTTTTCCATTGGTCCCAGTGATCGCCAATACTGCCGCTTCATAGTTTGAAGTAGCCGCCTGGGCCATACGACTTAATGCTGTAATTGCGCGCGCAAAGAACTCGATCTCACTCCAAACATCAATTCTGGCTTTTCTAGCCTTGGCTAAGAATGATTGAGTAGGCTCCTGAAATGGAGATAGGCCAGGACTAATGCCAATCACATCGATATCAAGCAATAAATCGTCGTTTAAGGGTCCAAACTGAATATCTTTCAATCCATCAATTTTTAATTCATCTAGCCAAGCATTCTGGCGCTCAGAAAATTGAGATTGATCGCGTGTATCCACCAAACGAATAATGGCGCCATTACGCAAGCACCACTTAGCCATAGCAACACCAGACTCTCCCAGACCCAAAATCAAAAAGCGGTGGGGAGCTTGATAGCCTGCATCAGCTATGAAAGCAGGATTTGCGAAGGTATTTTCTAGATTCAACATATTTACTCTTTGTCTCACCGTAATTTCAGGCTAGATAAGCCAATCAATACCAATAGGATGGTGATGATCCAGAAACGCACAACCACTTGAGTCTCTTTCCAACCACCTAATTCAAAATGATGATGCAGTGGCGCCATGCGGAAAATGCGGCGCCCCTCGCCAAAATATTTCTTAGTTAACTTGAACCAAAATACTTGCAACATTACAGAGACTGTTTCTGCAACAAAAATTCCACCCATTACAAAAAGCACAATTTCTTGACGCACAATGACTGCAATAGTCCCAAGTGCGCCGCCTAATGCTAGTGCGCCAACGTCACCCATGAATACTTGTGCTGGATGCGCGTTGTACCAGAGGAAAGCTAAACCCGCGCCACCCATGGCCCCACAAAAGATCAACAACTCACCAGCGCCTGGAATATAAGGAAACAATAAGTATTTGGCGTAGATAGCATTACCCATCACATAAGCAAATGCACCCAAAGCTGCCCCCACCAAGATAACGGGCATGATGACTAAGCCATCTAGTCCATCGGTTAAGTTCACTGCATTACTACTGCCAACGATGACTAAGTAACTCAAGATGATGAAACCCATCATGCCTAAGGGATAACTTACCTCTTTAATAAAGGGTAGTAGCAAATTTGTTTTTGCTGGAAGATCCAAAGCCAAACCACTCTTGAGCCATTCGTAGAAAAGTTGCAGCACCTTGAGGTTATTAACCTCGGAAACTGAGAATGCTAAATAGATCGCCGCAAATAGCCCGATCAAGGTTTGCCAAAAGAATTTTTCTCTTGAGGCCATACCCTTAGGATCTTTTCTGGCAACCTTACGATAATCATCTACCCAGCCAATTGCACCAAATCCAAAGGTCACGATCATCACAATCCAGATAAAGCGATTGCTTAAATCTGCCCACAACATACAGGACACAAAAATACCGATCAAGATCAAAACCCCACCCATTGTTGGAGTGCCAGATTTGACTAAATGTGTTTGTGGTCCATCAGTACGAACGGCTTGACCCATTTTCAATGCCGTTAATTTTCGAATGACCCATGGACCAGCAGCCAGACCAATCAACAAGGCAGTCACCGTTGCCATCACCGCTCTAAACGTGATGTAGTTAAAGACTCGGAAGAAGCCAAAATCATCCTGCAGCCATTGCGCCACAATTAAGAGCATGTTTTAGCCTCCTCTAACAAGGCCTGCACTACACGCTCCATGCGCATAAAACGTGAACCCTTAACCAAGATATTTAAATGCTCATTACTACCAGTTGACTGAGCATGCAATGCGTCTCTTAAGTGCTCAATCAAGCTATCCATCTCAGCAAAATGTTTTGCGCTAGGAGTGGGTAATCCATTTTTCTGGACATCATCGAATCCTTGAACAGCAAATTGACATTGCTCGCCCAGAGCAAATAATTTATTGACACCCTGCTCAGCAGCGTAAGCACCAACCTCACGATGAAACTCCGGCCCTTGATTGCCTACTTCACCCATATCACCCAAAACCAACCAAGAGATATTGCCTGACTGCTTGAGAGCATCAATTGCAGCCCTGACTGAATCTGGGTTGGCGTTATAGCTGTCATCAATTAAGGTGTGATTGGGATCAATTTTCTTAGCCTGCATACGTCCCTTAACCGGAGAGAATGACTCCAAGCCTTGCTTAATATTTTCGAGGCTAAGGCCAGCCGCTATAGCAACAGCGCTAGCAGCCAATGCATTACGTGCATTGTGGCTGCCCAAAGTATTTAACTGAATCTCTATCGAACCTAACTCTGTTTGCACATGCACGTGGCCATTATTTAATAAGCGCCCCATGACTGCAGCCTGCAGTATTGACTGACCAGATTGCAAAATAAAATCAATGATCTTGCGTCCAGCTGCAGCTTCATGCCAAACGCTTCCAAATTCAGAATCCGCTGGAAATACCGCTATTCCATCTTTCGGCAAGGCTCTGATAGCGTCAGAGTGCTCCTGGGCTACTGCAGCTACAGTAGCCATGAACTCTTGATGTTCGCGCTGCGCATTATTAATCAAGGCAATATTTGCCTGAGCAATATCAGCAAGCTGCGCAGTCTCTCCAGGATGATTCATTCCTAACTCAACTACAGCAAGTCGATCGGTTGAGCTAAGCTTTAATAATGTCAGCGGTAGGCCAATATCATTATTCAAGTTCCCTTTAGTCACCAAGGTATGCGCCTCGCCAACCGCCGCCCTAAAAATAGAGGCAATCATTTCTTTCACAGTAGTTTTGCCATTGCTACCAGTCACCAAAGCCAGCGGAATGGGGTGATTGGCGCGCCAGGCTTTTGCAAATACTCCCAGGCTAATACGAGTATCAGCAACGCAAACTGCAGGCAAACTTTCAGGGCATTTATCTTGATTACTAATTAGTACTCCAGTTGCTCCTGCTTTAGCAACATCCGATAGAAAATCGTGGGCGTCAAAGCGATCACCAGTCAAAGCCACAAATAATTCTTTGGCATCAATCTGCCGACTATCGGTGCCAACTCTGGAAATACTTGCTAAGTGAGCAGCTTCTGAGGAAATATTGATCAAAGCGCTTCCAGGCAGCATGGCATGTACTTGAGCAAGTGTTGTCATAAAAGACATCAGGCCATTCCCCCAGCAGCCAAACGAATATGCTCTTGGTCAGAGAAATCAAATTTCTTGCCATTAATGTCTTGGGTAGTTTCGTGACCTTTTCCTGCTACCAAAATAATATCTTGGGAATCGGCACTACGCACGGCAGCCATAATTGCTGCGGCACGATCAACAATCATCTGCACTTCTGATGATTGTTGATTGATACCTGTGCGAATCATTTCCATGATGGCTTGCGGCTCTTCAGATCTTGGGTTATCACTGGTAATAATGATTTGATCAGCAAATTTTTGTGCTACTGCACCCATTTGTGACCGTTTACCAATATCACGATCACCACCACACCCAAATACACACCAAATCTTTCCACTGCGTTGCTCTGCAATTGGACGTAAAGCTTGTAAAGTCTTCTGAAGGGCATCAGGCGTATGAGCGTAATCAACCACCACTAATAAACCTTCTGATTTTTGCTGCTTACCTACTTGAATTAATTCCATACGACCGAGCACGGGACGTAATTGACTCACTCGCTTGCTTGCCTCATCACAAGTTAAACCTTGAGTAAGTAATACAGCCCATACAGCAAGTGCATTACTTAAATTAAATTCACCCAATACAGGAATATGCACGCAATTGCTGCCAATCCCCTCATATACGAATAGGGAGTCATACCCCGTACCATTCAGTGCGCTATCTTTTGCAAAAACACGATGCAAGCGATCGCCAAATTTTTCAAATCCCTTTAGAGATTCTTGATTTATGGTGAATGCCCAAACCTGAATGTGGCCTTGAGCTAAAAGCTTTATAGCGATCTCACGACCAAAGGCATCATCAAAATTAATGACAGCATGCTCTAATCCCGCCAGCTTAAATAGCTTTGCCTTCGCTTCAGCATACTCAGCCATACTATGGTGATAGTCCAAATGATCTTGCGTCAGATTTGTAAATACTGCGCAGTTAAGATGAGTACCCAGTACTCGACCTTGATGCAAAGCATGTGATGACACTTCCATTGCTACCTGCTTAGCACCAGCATTGAGCAACTCTTGAAGTTGAGTCTGTAACTTCGGCGCATCTGGAGTTGTATATCCAGTTTGCACTAAAGAGCCTGGAAAGCCAGTGCCCAAGGTACCTAGAACTGCTGTTCGATGGCTGGTCTCATCCAGCGCTTGAGCTAACCATTGCGTAATACTTGTTTTACCGTTAGTGCCTGTTACACCAATCACTTTTAATTGCTTGCTTGGATAGCCATACCATTGTGCAGATAACTCACCAACCTTTTCTGCAAGGTTTTCAATAGCAATACATTGTGGATGATCTAGATATTCAGCACCAACTCCCGCAGGATCAAATACTACAGCTGCTGCACCCTTCTCCAATGCAGCGTGAATAAACTGACGGCCATCTCTTAATGCATTTCCATGACCAACAGAATAAGCAAAAAAGATATCGCCAGATTCAATCTGGCGACTATCGGCACTTACCTTAGCATTTCTGTTTACTAGGCTGTGCAAGTGGTCAATCAGATGATTGGGATCTATATTCAATGCCATCCTCATCGTTTTAAAACCACATGCTGAGTCTGTACATTTGCAGTTCGAATCTCTTCAGGACTCTTATCTTGCAAAACCATTTGCTTCACTTTGTTATCAGGTGGAACATTGAGAGTATTGAGTGTTTCACTCACAATAGTTGAGAACACTGGTGCCGCAACCTCACCACCGTAGTGACCACCAACGGTTGGCTCATCAATCATGACTGCAACCACAATCCGCGGAGCGCTGATCGGCGCTAAACCAGCAAAGTATGCGCGATACTTATTGCCATACCCTTTGCCAACTAATTTATGTGCTGTCCCTGTCTTACCGCCAACTCTGAATCCTTCAGCCTGTGCCTTGATTGCGGTTCCGCCAGGCTCGGTTACAGTCTCAAGCATGGCACGCATCTCAATCGCAGTCTTTGCAGAGAGTACTCTTGTGCCTGGTTTGAAATTAGGACTGCGCTCAATAGTGAGTGGCACTAATTCACCATCCCGTGCGAATACTGTATAGGCCTGCGCTACCTGAAAGAGTGATGCAGAAATACCGTAACCAAAAGCAATGCGAGCTTGATCGGTTGGCATCCATTTTTTAAATGGATGCACTGTCCCAGCTACAGCACCAGGGAAACCAATTTTTGGCGACTGCCCAAAACCAACCGCAGTATAAAAATCCCACATCTCTTCTGCAGAGAGACTATTTATTGCAATTTTTGCAGTGCCGATGTTGCTGGACTTCTGAATAATCTGTGCAACGCTTAGATTGGCATAAGGATGTGTATCAGTAATAGGCTTGGGCCCAATTAAATACTTAGCGCCAATCACCATATTGGTGTCTGCCTGGATTACGCCTTTTTCTAAGGCAATTGCAACGGTTAATGGCTTCATTGTTGAGCCAGGCTCAAAAGTATCGGTCAATACACGATTACGCAACTGTTCACCCGTTAGAAATTTACGATCATTCGGGTTGTAGCTTGGATAATTTGCTAAGGCTAAAATTTCACCAGTTTGCGCATCCAGCACTACTGCGCCACCAGCTTTTGCTCGATGTTTTTCAACCGCATCTTTGACAGCGTTATAAGCTAAGAACTGAATCTTGCTATCAATCGATAGATTTAAATCTTTACCGTTTTGCGGTAACTGCAAGATGGCCATCTCTTCAACCACACGGCCCAAGCGATCAACCACTACACGCCGTTGACCAGGATGACCGGCAAGCTCTTTCTGTCTCGAGAGCTCCATGCCCTCTTGACCACGATCTTCCACATTTGTAAAGCCAACCACGTGTGCCATCGCTTCGCCTTCTGGATAGAAGCGGCGATATTCGTTATTCAAACCGATGCCCGGAATTTCTAATTGCTTAATTTGCTGTGCAATTGCCGGCTCAACCTGACGCTTTAAGAAAATCTGCTTACGATCTTCCTTGAGTTTTTTCCTAAGTTCAGATTCGCTAATTTGCAAAAGACTAGCGAGTTTTTTTACTTTGTCTGCAGCCAAATCATCTGGAACTGTGTCGTTATAGGCGATCACAGACTTTGCCTCTAGACTAGTAGCAATTACTTGTCCATTGCGATCTAAAATTTTTCCACGACTTGCTGGTAACTCTAGCTCTCGCTGAGTTCCTCGCACTCCCTTTGCTTCATAGAATGCATTTCCAGGGCCTTGAATCCAAAATGCACGCAGTAATAGCATCATAAAAACAAAGAATAAAAGGAATAGCATTAAGCGTGACCGCCACATCGGCAGACGCAATACTAAATTTGGCGTTGTAGAAAAGCCAACTGGCCTCATTTAGCTTCCTTGAGATACAAAGTACGTTCTGGAGAAATTGGGGACATGCGTAATTGATTACGCGCAACATCACGAATACGCGCTGACTTTGAAAGATTGCGTTGCTCATACTCTAAACGCAACCATTCTTGATTTAATTTACGCTCTTCAATCTGAGCACGCTCTTGGGCAATAAATAATTTACGTGCACGTTGTTGAGCTGCCACCAGCGACAAGGCGCAAATTAATAACAAAGTAAGCAAGGTCAAGGTAGCGCGATTCATACGGATGCTCCCATGCGCTTCTCTGCGACACGCATGATGGCTGAACGAGCCCTTGAATTTTCTAAAACTTCTGCTTCACTTGGTTTAACGCGGCTAATGATTTCTAAAGTGCTTTGAGGTAAGTCTTTTTCACGTACCGGAAGACCACGAGGCACTTCCACTTTTGCGTGCGCCTGGAGAAACTGCTTCACAATGCGATCTTCTAATGAATGAAAGCTAATCACCGCAAGTCGTGCACCCGGCTTCAGTAAATTGATGGCAGCTCTCAGCCCAAGCTCTAAATCTTCTAATTCGCGGTTGATAAAAATACGCAATGCCTGAAATGTTCTGGTAGCAGGATCTTGACCAGCTTCACGTGTTCGTACCACGCTAGCAACCAAACTTGCTAGTTGAGTCGTCGTTTTTGGAGACAAACCCTCTTCTCGCTTTGCCACAATGGCTTTAGCAATCTGAAATGCAAAACGCTCTTCCCCGTAAGTCTTAATCACGTGCGTGATTTCCTCCTGCGGCGCATGCTCTAACCACTCTGCAGCTGTCATTCCTTGATCTGTATTCATCCGCATATCTAGCGGTCCTTCGCGACGAAAGGAGAAGCCCCGATGCGCTTCGTCCACTTGCGGCGAACTGATTCCCAAGTCCAACAAAATTCCATCGGCTGATTCTGCTTGCGCATACTGATCCATATTTGCGAAGCTGTCGTGCACGATAGTTAAACGTGGATCGTTGATTCTCTGCGCCACTGCGATTGCATCCAAATCCTTGTCGAAGGAAATCATGCGTGCAGACCGAGGAAGCTGTTGGAGCAAAGCCTTTGTGTGACCACCGCGCCCAAATGTTCCATCGATTACCAAAATATTGTTTGCTGCGTTTTGTTTTTGAATGAGCGGACCACTGATTAGCGCCGTCACCGCCTCGGCCAGTAACACTGGGCGATGAGTTATGTTCATAGCACCCTGTCATCAAAAATTAAATTGCTTGAGTGCTTCAGGCATGCCTAGTGCAATTGCAGCCTGTTCTTTTGCAGCGTATGTAGCTGCGTCCCACAATTCCAAGTGACTGCCCATACCAAGTAAGATCACTTCTTTTTCGATTCCAGCTGCTGCACGCAATTCCGGACTAACCAAAATTCGTCCAGCATTATCCAAATCAATTTCTGCAGCATTACCCAAAAAAATTCTGCGCCACCAATGTGCGTCCATTGGAAGCTGAGCAACCCGCGCTCTAAAACTTTCCCATTCTGGCCTTGGGAATAGCAAAAGGCAGCCATCTGGATGTTTTGTGAGCGTGAGGCGGCCATCGCCTTGAACTAACAAGGCGTCACGATGCTTTGCCGGAACTGACATTCGGCCTTTTGCATCTAAATTAAGAGCTGACGCACCTTGAAACACCATTTACCCCACTTTTTCACACTTCCTCCCACTTTAGAGGATCGCAATAGGAGGGTCAAGTGTTTTTGGGGATTTTTTTGGGAAATTCTCTAATGTTTACAAACACTTAGCGTAATGTGTTCAGAAGATGGTGATAATAAAATAGCTACTTGAAACAATGGCTTGGAAAATATACTTAAGAATAGGTCTTAGCTATGGAGATAGATAATACCTAAATACACTGTAATTAAAAACAGTATTTATCAAAAATTAATCTGAAATTGATTTTCTGGATTTATTCAAACTAAATCCTCAATATCCATTTTAAATTTTGTAAGCAGTGCTTGTCATTACCTTAGACATTGCTTGCATTATTTTTTGAATTGGCTCAGGCAAAGTAACACCGCCTGCATGTAAAGCTGCTTGCCCATGCTCAATTTCATCAATACGCATTTGATCAACAATTGCACGTGAGCGATGATCTTCTTCCGGCAATTTTTTGAGATGACTCTCAAGGTGATTTTCAACTTGTTTTTCAGTTTCAACAACAAAACCTAAACTCCACTTATCACCCGCTAAGCCAGCTGCTAAGCCGATTGCAAAGGACCCTGCATACCAAAATGGATTGAGATAACTCGTGTGGGAACCGAGTTCTTTTAAGCGAGTTTCACACCATGCTAAGTGATCCAACTCTTCTTGTGCGGAGTGATCTAGCATCTCTTTTATTTCTGAATTTCTGGCGACTAATTTTTGCGATTGATATAAAGCTTGCGCACAAACTTCGCCAACATGATTGATGCGCATTAAACCTGCCGCATGCTTTCGCTGCTCAGCATCTAATGCCAGATTGGCGCCAGACTCAGAACCTGGGGTAGGTCTTTGAGCATTTGCCCCGCCTACGACTGAACGAAGTGCGGTATCAAATTCAAGAATGAAACGGTCGACTGGAGTCATCAGCTGAAAATTAGACCAAAACCTCGGCTTTACAGCTCTGCTTGGTCTTTAATCCTAGTTCTGCGAGTAGCTCACGGTCTTGTTCAGCCTCGGGATTGCCGGTAGTGAGTAGTTGCTCACCATAGAAAATCGAATTGGCTCCAGCCATAAAGCACATGGCCTGAACGGCCCTACCCAGCTCTTGGCGCCCCGCAGATAAACGTACACGTGCCTTAGGCATCGTGATGCGTGCTACTGCAATGGTGCGCACAAACTCAAGGGGGTCTAAAGGCTTTTGATCGGCCAGGGGAGTGCCTGCAACGGGCACCAGGTGATTAATCGGCACAGACTCAGGGTAAGGACTCAAATTGGCTAAGCGCGCCAAGAAAGCAGCTCGCTGCTCACGAGACTCACCCATTCCAACAATGCCGCCGCAGCACACAGACATGCCGGCTGCTCGGACATTGGAGATGGTATCTAGACGATCTTGATAACCACGTGTAGAAATCACTGAACGGTAAAAATCCTCGCTGGTATCAAGGTTATGGTTATAAAAATCTAGGCCAGCCTCTTGAAGTGCTTGGGCCTGATCAGCCTCTAGCATCCCCAGGGTAGCGCAGGTCTCGAGACCTAAAGCCTTTACACCCTTGATCATGGCAGTTACTTTTTCAATATCGCGATCTTTAGGCTCACGCCAAGCAGCACCCATGCAGAAACGGTTTGAGCCTGCCGCCTTAGCGGCTTTAGCAGCCTCTAAAACTTCCTCCAAGCTCATCAGCTTCTCAGCCTTCACGTCCGTGTCATAGCGCGCAGCTTGAGGGCAATAACCACAATCCTCAGGACAGCCGCCAGTCTTGATAGATAGCAAAGTAGCGAGCTCTACATCGCCCTCAGGAAAATAGGTTTTGTGTGTCTCCTGGGCCTTGAGCATTAATTCATTAAAAGGCAAGGCAAAAAGTTGCTCAATTTGGGCCACAGTCCACTGGCCAGAGGCATCGACCTCTTTTCGTAAATTAGCCTTAGATTTAACTAAGGTCAGCGGTTTTTCAGCAGTTTGGGTGTCCAACATTGGCAAATTCCAGAAAATAGATCGATTCAAGCCATAAACATAACAGATACAAGCCTGGAATTGGAAAAACTAGTGGTCAAATATCAAACATGAAGGTTATTTCTGATTTAAATCAAGCCACCCTCGTTGATCGCAGCTTAGCTGCCGTTTGGCACCCTTGCACTCAGATGAAACATCATGAGTCATTTCCCCTAATTGCTATTGCGAAAGGAAAGGGTCCCTGGCTTTACGACGAAAAGGGAAACGCTCTACTCGATTGCATTAGCTCTTGGTGGACCAATTTATTTGGCCACTCCAATCCGAAAATTAACCAAGCGATCACTGATCAGTTAGAAAAAATTGAGCATGTCATGCTTGCTGGATTCACCCATCCACCAGTGGTTGAGTTATCCGAAAAACTTTCTGCACTCACAAATGGTAATTTAGGCCACGTCTTTTATGCGTCAGATGGCGCATCTGCAGTAGAGATTGCCTTAAAAATGAGCCACCATTTTTGGCAACTTAATAACAAGCCTAAAAAGAAAAAATTTGTTTGTCTCGAGAATGGTTATCACGGAGAGACATTGGGTGCATTAGCAGTAACTGATGTTGCTATTTTTCGTGAGGCATATGGCGCACTATTACAAGACGTCTATACAGTTACATCACCTGATGCGCGAAAATCAAAAAATGGTGAAAGTGCAGAAGAGCTTGCAAGGCATGCGGCGGCCGAACTCGAAGAATTATTTAAAGCAGAACATCAACACATTGCTGCGATCATCATTGAACCACTAGTGCAATGCGCAGGCCAAATGGCAATGCATTCACCGGAATATCTTCGCTTAGTAAGAGACTTATGTAACTGCTTTGACATACACCTAATAGCCGATGAGATCGCCGTAGGCTGCGGGCGCAGTGGCAAGTTCTTTGCCTGTGAGCATGCTGGTATTTGGCCGGACTTTCTCACTCTATCCAAAGGCATTAGCGGTGGCTACCTCCCTCTATCGCTTTGCATGACCACTGATGAAATTTATCGTGCGTTTTATAGTGATAAAACGCAGCAAGGGTTCTTACACTCACACTCATACACAGGAAACCCATTAGCTTGCGCAGCGGCACTTGCTTGCTTGAATATTTTTGAAACAGAAAATATTTTAGAAAAGAATAGAGCTCGCTCACAAGATTTAGCAAATGCATTTGCATGGGCAAAAACTGATTCTCGAATCGAGCACTGGCGTCAACAAGGGATGATTCTGGCATTTGATGTTAAGAATGATCATCTCAAAAATGTAAGCGCCTTTCCTCGTGAAATGTTTGCTAAAGGCCTTGAGGAAGGTGTTCTTATTAGACCAATCGGCAATACGATATATGCCATGCCTCCCTATATCTTGTCGACTGAAGAAACCATGCAAATGGGCCAAGCTATTGAACGTGCACTTGAGAAGGCTTTAGCATGAGCAGCTCGTTTAAAGCCTTAGAACTCGCACAAGAGGGTATTGCGGATTTAGATCTGCAACTACTTAGACGAAAATTACGAGTTACCCAATCGCCCTGCGATACCAATGCAACTGTTGAGAATAGGCAGCTCAAGGCCTTTTGTAGCAATGATTACCTTGGTCTTGCAAATCACCCTGACCTAGTGAATGCCTTAGCAGAGGGCGCTAGAAAATATGGGGTTGGTAGTGGCGCGTCCCATTTAATCAGTGGCCATAGCGCTGCACATGAGTTGCTTGAAAAAAAATTGGCGTCTTTTGAAGAGAAGCATATTCCAAATGCTCGCGCCCTATTTTTTAGTACCGGCTACCTTACCAATTTAGCTGCCATTACAGGCTTAGCCAGGCTTACCGAGCGCGGTGATTTGAGTATTTACTCAGCCAAACTTAATCATGCCTCCCTAATTGATGGTGTTCGCTTGGCTGGCGCGCAGATGAATGCTTCGGTCAACTTATTCGATCACACGCAACTGACTTCATTAACTGAGACCCTCAAAAAAGATACAAAGTCTCTTAAGCTCATCGTGACTGATGGCGTCTTTAGTATGGATGGCGATGTAGCTCCCGTTCAGGAATTACTTCAAATAGCGGAGCAATACGATGCGCTACTGCTAGTTGATGATGCACATGGCTTTGGAGTGCTTGGGAAAAATGGGTGCGGCATCCTAGAGCAAGAGGATATTCAATCTAACCGCATTATTTACATTGGCACACTAGGAAAATCTGCTGGTGTCAGCGGTGCTTTTGTTTGTGCACAAGACTCTTTTATTGAATGGCTGATTCAAAAAGGGCGCCCTTACATTTACAGTACTGCAACCCCGCCAGCCATTGCACATACCCTGCTCAAAAGTCTTGCGATTATTGAAGGTGATGAGGGCGTAAAACGTCGATTACACCTCAATCATCTGATTCAAATTTGGCAAGATGAAATGAACTTTATCAGTTGGGGAAAAGTACCATCTTGTACACCAATTCAGCCGGTTATTTTAGGAAGCAATGCTAATGCACTCATGACAGCAAAGCTACTAGACGAAGCAGGTTATTGGATTCCGGCAATTCGTCCACCTACGGTTCCTCTTGGTAGCGCACGTTTGCGTATAACCTTTTCAGCAAATCATAGTGTTGATGATTTACGCAAACTCATTACAACCCTGAAAAAGATCGAGCAAGAAATCAATCACAAGGCAAAACATGACTAAGCTTTCTGGCTTCTTTGTGACTGGCACCGATACCGAGGTTGGCAAAACCTTAGTGAGTGGTGCATTAATACTAAAGCTCCACGAACAAGGCAAGAAAGTATTGGGATTTAAACCGGTCGTTGCTGGAACATACCGAGGTGCTAATGGTGATATGCTCAATGAAGATCTTGAAACTTTGCGCATTGCTTCTCAACTTGCAGAAGGTCAATTAGAGTTGTGCCCTTATGTTTTAGACTTGCCCGCAGCGCCCCATCTGATCGCCGCAAATCAGGGTATTACTATTGAGCTCAATACCATCATGCAAGCGCTTAGTCAGATTCAAAAACAGAGTGACTACCTTGTTGTTGAAGGGGCCGGTGGATTTTTGATTCCCTTAAATAATGATGAAGATCTCGGGGATTTTGCACAGCAAATCAATTTACCCATCATTTTGGTAGTCGGCATGAAATTAGGTTGCATTAACCACGCTCTGCTCACCCAGGAAGCGATCAAAGCACGTGGTTTGAAAATTGCCGGGTGGATTGCTAACTCTCTAGCAACTGAAATGCTCTTACTCAAAGAAAATATTGCTACTTTGCAAGCAAGAATAGATGTACCTTTTTTAGGGCATATTCCGACGCTACCAAAAGAACTTCAAAAAGCAGATAACAGTCCCTATTCAATTGAAGCACTTCGTTTTGCTGCAGAGCACATCCAAATCAGGAATCATTAACCCCTAGAGCAAGCCCTAAAGTGCAACTGGCGGGACTTTCAGATAAGATGAAGGGATGCATTTACTTCCTGAAATCCTTGATTCTGCAGAAGCTATTCGAGACATTCGTCGCAATATTCATGCTCACCCTGAATTGCGCTTCGAAGAAAATCGCACTTCTGATTTAGTTGCAGAGGCGCTTTCAAGCTGGGGCATCGCCGTTTATCGCGGCATGGGTAAAACAGGCGTAGTCGGCCGTCTCGATGGTGATTTAGGTCCTGGGAAAATGATTGGTCTTCGGGCTGACATGGATGCACTTCCGCTGCAAGAACATAATAATTTTGAGCACACCTCACGTAATGCTGGAAAGATGCATGCTTGTGGTCATGATGGTCATACTGCAATGCTGTTAGGTGCCGCTCAATATCTAGCGAATCACCGTGATTTCAAAGGCAGCGTCATTTTTATATTTCAGCCTGCCGAAGAGGGTGGTGCTGGTGCGAATGAAATGATTAAGGATGGGCTCTTTAAACAATTTCCTTGCGATGCTGTTTTTGGGTTACACAATTGGCCTGGATTAACCGAAGGTCACTTTGGTGTTACATCAGGCCCTATGATGGCCTCAAGCAATACTTTTGAAATTACCATCACTGGCAAAGGCGGTCACGCTGCCCTCCCTCACAATAGTGCTGACCCTGTTCTTACTGGGGCGCAAGTAGTTTTGGCGCTACAAAGCATTATTACTCGCAATAAGCGCCCTGTTGATGCGGCCGTTCTATCTGTTACACAGTTTCATGCAGGCGAAACAAGCAACGTCATTCCTAATAGCGCTTTCATCGGCGGTACCATCAGAACATTCACCTTAGAAGTATTGGATCTCCTAGAGCAACGGCTACGTGAAATTGCACACAGTGTTGCGGGGGCATTTGATTGCCATGCTGAAATTGCATTTTCCAGAAACTACCCCCCACTCATTAATCACCATGCTGAAGTTGAGTTTGCAAGTGCAGTGATGAGTGAGCTGGTAGGTAAGCAAAACGTGAATACCAATATTGATCCCACAATGGGTGCGGAAGATTTCGCCTTCATGTTGCTCGAGAAGCCGGGATGTTATGTATTTTTAGGCAATGGTGATGGTGATCACCGTGCGGTAGGTCATGGCATGGGTCCATGCCACCTACATAATCCCTCTTACGACTTTAATGACGCTTTAATTCCGGTGGGCGTAAGCTACTGGGTAAAACTTGCTCAACGCTATCTAGAAAAAAACTAAGGCTTTTTACTTAAGAGTTGGTAAATTTCGCTGGGCGTTTTTCCATAAACGCAGCCATACCTTCTTTTTGATCATTGGTTCCAAAACAGGTATGAAATAAGCGACGTTCAAAATGAATGCCTTCTGATAGCGTAGTCTCATATGCAGCGTTGACCGCCTCTTTCACCATCATTGCTGTCAGCAAGGGCATATCGGCAATCTCTTTAGCAATGGCTTTCACCTCTTTCAATAGATCTGCTTTTGGAAAGACGCGTGATACCAAACCAGAACGCTCAGCCTCTGCCGCATCCATCATGCGACCAGTTAAAGCCAAGTCCATCGCCTTCGCTTTGGATACAGCCCGTGGCAAACGTTGCGTACCGCCAGCACCTGGAATGATTCCCAGCTTCACTTCTGGTTGGGCAAACTTAGCGTTATCTGCAGCCATGATGGTGTCACACATCATGGCCAACTCGCAACCACCACCTAGGGCATAGCCAGATACTGCTGCAATTACTGGCTTGCGAACTTTTCTAATTTCTTCCCAATTGCGAGTAATGAAATCGCCCCGATATACATCTTTTAAACCATACTTGGCCATTGAGGCGATATCAGCACCAGCAGCAAAAGCCTTTTCGCTACCAGTAATGATGATGCAGCCAATACTGTCATCAGCATCAAAACCAAGCAACGCAGCACCAAGCTCATCCATTAATTCATCATTTAAGGCGTTGAGAACCTCAGGACGATTTAAGGTAATGGTGGCAACCTTGCCATCCACTTCGGTCAAAATTGTTTTATAGCTCATCAATTTCTTTCTATCCAAGATCCATCAATTAACGTGGTAACAATAACCACATCTTGCCATTTTGTTTCATACGCCCTGCAATTTCTCCAGCAGCGTCACCAGAACCCCAATAAAAATCGGCCCTAACGCCACCTACGATGGCTTTTCCTGTGTCTTGTGCAATCACGAGCTTTTGCAAGGAT
>CAJEZV010000002.1 GCA_903995005.1 uncultured beta proteobacterium | reverse complement strand
ATGTTCTAGATACTTGGTTTAGCTCCGCCCTGGTTCCATTCAGCTCTCTTGGCTGGCCTGAAGAAACGCCTGCTTTAAATCACTTTCTACCGTCGTCAGTTTTAGTGACCGGCTTTGACATCATTTTCTTCTGGGTAGCGCGCATGGTCATGATGACCTGCCACTTCACTGGCAAGGTACCGTTTCATACTGTCTACGTCCACGGCCTCGTGCGGGATGCCGAAGGCCAGAAGATGAGTAAATCCAAAGGTAATACCTTGGACCCAATCGATTTGATCGATGGCATCCAGATTGAAGAGTTGGTGGGGAAACGCACTACTGGCTTGATGAACCCCAAACAAGCGGAAAGCATTAGCAAGAAAACTAAGAAAGAGTTTCCTGAAGGAATTCCTGCTTTTGGAACGGATGCCTTGCGTTTTACTTTTGCGTCTCTGGCATCTCTTGGTCGCAATATTAATTTTGACCAGAAGCGTTGTGAGGGCTATCGCAACTTCTGCAACAAACTATGGAATGCGACCCGCTTTGTTTTGATGAACTGCCCAGGTAGCGACGAAGACAATGGCTTAGCACCTTGTAATAATCAATGTGGACCAGAAGGTTATCTAGATTTCTCGCCAGCAGACAAATGGATTGTTTCTCAATTACAAAGAACTGAGGCTGAAGTTGCCAAAGGCTTTGAGAACTATCGCTTTGACAACATTGCTAGCAGCATCTATCAATTTGTTTGGGATGAGTACTGCGACTGGTATCTAGAGCTTGCTAAGGTCCAGTTGCAAACAGGGACTCCGGCACAACAACGTGCGACTCGTCGTACTTTATTGCGTATACTCGAAACCATCTTGCGTATGGCGCACCCATTGATTCCATTTATTACTGAGACCCTTTGGCAAACCGTTGGTCCAAAGTCCGGAAAAGATTTGGCCAAACAAGCAAAGCAAACGATTGCACTCCAACCCTATCCTGTTTCTCAGCCAGAAAAAATCGATGAGAAAAGTGAAGCCTGGGTAGCACAGATCAAAGCGATTGTGGATGCCTGCAGAAACTTGCGCGGCGAGATGCAAGTTCCTCCTGGTCAAAAAGTACCACTTTGGATTTATGGCCCAGAGGAATTCCTAGCAAGAGCCACCCCTTATTTGACAGCTCTCGCTAAATTAACTGAAGTCAAAATCTATAGCGATGAGTCTGCTCTAGAAAAAGATGCTCCTGGGGCGCCAATTGCTCTGGTAGGCGATATCAAACTCTTACTTAAGATTGAGGTGGATGTTGGCGCTGAACGCATTCGCCTTGGCAAAGAAATTGAGCGTCTTGCAAATGAGATTAATAAAGCCAAAGGCAAATTAACGAATGAAAGCTTTGTGGCTCGTGCCCCAGCTGAGGTTGTGGCCCAAGAGAAGCAACGCCTGGCTGGTTTTGAGCAAAATCATGAGAAGCTTGTTGCACAATTAGAGCGTCTGAAATAAAACTGCAGAAAATCCAGAGCGATCGGAATCCTTATGCCATTAGCCACTAAAGCTGTTACCAAAGCCGTTTTCCCTGTTGCCGGTTTAGGCACTCGTTTCTTGCCTGCTACTAAAGCAAGTCCGAAAGAGATGCTCAATGTGGTTGATAAACCTCTCATTCAGTATGCGGTTGAAGAGGCTATTACCGCCGGTATTACTGAAATGATTTTTGTTACCGGTCGTAGCAAACGCGCAATTGAAGATCACTTTGATAAAGCTTACGAACTTGAAGCAGAGCTTGAGGCTAAAAATAAAACAACTTTACTAGAGATAGTTCGGAGCGTTAAACCCAGTCACGTGGATTGTGTTTATGTTCGCCAGCCTGAAGCCTTGGGCCTTGGCCATGCAGTTTTATGTGCAGAAAAATTAGTTCGTGATGAACCTTTTGCCATCATCCTGGCGGATGACTTATTAGATGGCCAACCACCAGTGCTCAAGCAAATGCTCAAAGTATTTGATGAGCAAAATGGTTCCGTGATTGCCGTGGAGAAAATTGATCCCGCCAAGAGTGGTTCATATGGCATCGTCTCTGGAGCTGAAGTAGCCAAAGGTATCTATCGCCTTAATGGCATCGTAGAAAAGCCACTACCTAAAGATGCTCCTTCCAACTTAGCTGTTGTGGGGCGCTATGTTTTGTCTTCTGATATTTTCAGCCACATTCGTAACCTTAAACCTGGTGCCGGTGGCGAGATTCAATTGACTGATGCCATTGCTTCCTTACTCAAAGAAGAACCTGTATTTGCTTATGAATACGATGGTGTTCGCTATGACTGCGGTAGCAAGCTTGGCTACCTCAAGGCTTCGGTTGAATTCGCCTTACGCCATCCTGAGTTGAGCTCTGACTTTGCAGCCTACTTAAAGGGCCGCTCTTTAACCTAAGACGTTTGGCTTTTTCCGGATCTTGCTTATCTTCTCTTAAGGAAGAAAACCAAGACGTCACCTTCAGTAGTGCTAGCAATGAGTTCATTCCCAGTTTGTTTGGCAAACGCTGGAAAGTCGTGTGCCGCGCCTGCATCAGTAGCCTTCACCTTCAGCACATCTCCCGATTGCAAAGTTGCCAAAGCCTTCTTGGTGCGCAAAATTGGCAACGGGCAGTTCATGCCAATCGCATCTACTTCTGCGGTAAAGGCAATATTTTGATCACTCATTTGCTAGCCACCCAGTCTTTAACACCCTCTAATGCCGCGCCCAACTTGCTAGGGTCGTTACCACCAGCCATTGCCATTTCTGGTTTACCGCCGCCCTTGCCACCTACTTGCTGAGCAACAAAGTTCACGAGATCGCCTGCTTTTACTTTTCCGATAGAGTCTGCAGTAACGCCCGCAATCAAACTGACCTTATCGCCCTGGACAGATGCCAACACAATTGCTGCGGTTTTAAGTTTGGCTTTGAGTGCATCCATCGTTTCACGTAAGACCCCTGCATCAGCACCATCTAAACGGGCCGCTAAAACTTTGAGACCATTGATATCAATTGCTTGACCAGCCAACTCGTCACCTTGGCTTGCAGCCAACTTCGAATTCACTTTTTCTAGCTCGCGTTCAGCATGGCGCAAGCTCTCTTGTAATTGCGCAACTCGGTTTACCAAGTCGCCTGGATGGGTTTTCAGAATCGCTGCAGCCTCATTAATCTTATCTTCCATACTTTGTAGAAAGTGAAGCGCATTATTGCCAGTTACCGCCTCAACACGACGAATACCAGCAGCTACACCACCCTCAGAAACAATCTTGAGGCTACCGATATCACCGGTGCGAGATACGTGCGTACCGCCACACAACTCTTTAGAACTACCAATTTCTAGTACGCGCACTTCTTCGCCATACTTCTCGCCAAAAAGCATCATGGCACCAGTCTTTTGCGCATCATCCAAAGACATGACTTTGCCTGAAGTGGCAGTATTCTCCAAAATCTCTTGATTCACAATGTCTTCTATTTTGCGAATTTGCTCGGCTGTAATGGGGGCATTGTGCGTAAAGTCAAAACGGGTCTTAGAAGCATCTACTAATGAACCTTTTTGCTGCACATGATCGCCCAGCACTTCGCGCAAAGCTTTGTGTAGGATATGGGTAGCACTGTGATTACGCATGGTATCGGTTCTTTGCTGAACATCGACTAAAGCATTGAGCGCGTCACCCACCTTCAGCTCACCCTCGAGTAACTCACCTTGATGCCCAAAGACATCGGCCTGAATCTTGAAGGTATCTTCCACTGCAAAGCGAACGGTCTCATTGCGAAGCTCGCCTTTATCGCCAACCTGGCCACCAGACTCCGCATAGAAAGGAGTGTGATCCAACACGATCACTACAGCATCACCCGCCTTCACTGACGTCACGGGAGATCCATCCACATACAAAGCACTTACCTTAGCACCCTCATGTTTTAAGGTGTCGTAACCATGAAATTGAGTACGCTGGCCTTTGTAATCCAAGCCTTGAGCAACTTTGAACTTGCCAGCCGCCCTAGCTTGATCGCGCTGCTTTTGCATCGCCACCTCAAAACCTGCGGCATCAACTGTCACACCACGCTCACGACAAACGTCAGCCGTTAAATCTAAGGGGAAACCAAAAGTGTCATGCAAGCGGAAAGCAGTTTCTCCATCAACTACTTTTGCACCGCCTGCCAATGCGCCATCTAGTATTTCCATACCATTAGCAATTGTTTGGAAGAACCGCTCTTCTTCTTGCTTCAGTACTTCACCCACTTTATCTTGAGCAGCACGCAACTCTGGATAAGCTTCGCCCATCTCTTTTACCAAGGCAGGTACTAACTGGTAAAAGAATGGTTTACGTGCGCCTAACTTATAACCATGACGAATGGCACGACGGGCAATACGACGCAATACATATCCGCGTCCTGCATTACCGGGAATTACACCATCGACGACGATAAAGCTGCAAGCACGAATGTGATCAGCAATCACTTTCAGTGATGGGCTTTGCGCATCACAGTTTTGGCCACCAGCAGCATCCACTGTATCCTTGGAAGCCTTGAGGAGATTGACGAAGAGATCAATCTCATAGTTAGAATTTACATGCTGCAAAACAGCAGCGATACGCTCAAGACCCATGCCAGTATCCACACTAGGCTTGGGCAATAAATGCATGACACCTGCTTCATCGCGGTTGAACTGCATGAAGACGTTGTTCCAAATTTCAATGTAGCGATCACCATCTTCATCTGGACTGCCTGGAGGGCCACCAGGAATATGATCACCGTGATCATAGAAAATTTCTGTACAAGGACCACATGGTCCGGTATCACCCATCATCCAGAAATTATCAGAAGCGTAACGCGCGCCCTTGTTATCGCCGATCCGAATAATGCGATCTGCTGGAATGCCAATCTGCTTATTCCAAATCTCATAAGCCTCGTCATCCTCGGCATACACAGTGACCAATAGCTTTTCTTTAGGCAACTTAAATTCTTGCGTCAATAAATCCCATGCAAGCTGAATCGCATCTTTCTTGAAGTAATCCCCAAACGAAAAATTACCCAACATCTCAAAAAAGGTGTGATGACGTGCGGTATAGCCAACGTTATCCAAGTCATTATGTTTACCGCCCGCCCTGATACATTTTTGCGCAGTTGTGGCACGGCTATAGGGGCGCTTATCAAAGCCTAAAAACACGTCTTTGAACTGGTTCATACCCGCATTAGTAAATAGCAAGGTAGGGTCATCCCCCGGAACTACGGGACTGGATGGAACGATTTGGTGGCCTTTTCGGGCAAAGAAATCCAGGTATGCCTGGCGAATTTGGGAGACTTTCATGGCAATAATTATCGCATTGGCCACCTTCTAGGGCAAACCCTAGAAAAGATACCCCTTGGGTGCTTTACAATCCCACAACATCAATAAATAGATCGGCGTTTGAGTCGATTCACAAGGAGCACAATTTGAAAGTTCGCAACCAACGGGATTTGGGGGCTGGGATCATGTATATGGTCATTGGCGCCTTCTTTGCCATCATAGCAACCCGATACCAAATGGGCACTGCCGCCAAAATGGGTCCTGGCTATTTCCCATTCTATTTAGGCCTTCTGATGTTCTTCCTGGGCTTGCTAGTAGCCGTTAAAGCATTTAGCGCTAAAGCTGCGATTGAATCAATCCCCAAATTTAACTGGCGGATCATTGCTCAAATTACTGGCGCAGTAGTTCTCTACGGACTTTTGCTTCCAAGACTCGGTTTTCTGATCGCTGTAGTGGTTTTGGTTTTCGTAGCAGCAAGTGCCAGCAGAGAGTTCACCTGGAAAGGTACTCTGATTAATGCTGCCTTCTTAGTGACCTTCACTTACTCAGTTTTTGTATTGGGTCTGAAACTTCAGTTCCCGCTCCTGCCAGCATTCCTACAACAATAAAGAACCGGGACACTACAAAATGGATTTATTTGCTAATTTAGGTCTCGGTTTTGAAACCGCATTTACCTTACAAAATCTCATGTACTGCCTCATCGGCTGTATTTTGGGAACCCTCATCGGCGTGCTGCCAGGCTTAGGCCCTATCGCTACTATTGCAATGCTTTTGCCAGCAACCTACGCATTACCTCCAATTGCTGCATTGATCATGTTGGCTGGTATTTATTACGGCTCACAGTACGGCGGATCTACAACAGCGATTCTTCTCAATATTCCCGGGGAGACGTCGTCGGTGGTGACTGCAATTGATGGCTATCAAATGGCCCGCAATGGTCGTGCCGGTGTTGCCTTATTTACTGCCGGTTCTGCATCCTTCTTTGCTGGGTGCGTAGCAACTTTAGTCTTGGCTGCTTTTGCTGCCCCACTCTCACAGCTTGCATTTAAGTTTGGTCCTGCGGAGTACTTCTCGCTCATGGTCTTAGGATTGATTGGCGCGGTTGTTCTAGCATCCGGTTCTTTGATAAAAGCGATCGGTATGATCATCTTAGGTCTGTTAATGGGCCTGATTGGCACTGACGTGAACTCTGGTGTCTCACGCTATGCATTTGATATTCCTGAATTGAGCGATGGTATCGGCTTCGTTGCGGTTGCTATGGGTGTATTCGGCTTCGCTGAAATCATGGGTAATCTTGAGAAAACCGGCGACGACGAAGGCTTCCTCAATAAACTGACCAGCATGGTTCCAAGTAAGACTGATGTGAAACGCATGATTCCATCTATCTTGCGCGGTACAACGATTGGTTCCATCTTAGGCATTCTGCCTGGCGGCGGCGCAGCTTTAGCAGCATTCGGCGCCTACTCAGTTGAAAAGAAATCCTCTAAGTACAGCCATGAATTCGGTAAAGGCGCGATTGAAGGTGTTGCAGGTCCTGAAGCAGCGAATAATGCAGCAGCCCAAACCTCATTTATTCCATTGCTGACTTTAGGTATCCCACCAAACGCTGTGATGGCGTTGATGGTTGGCGCGATGACTATTCATAACATTCAGCCAGGTCCACAAGTCATGACGAGCAACCCAGCATTGTTCTGGGGCTTGATCGCTTCCATGTGGATTGGTAACGTTATGCTGATTCTCTTGAACTTGCCACTGATTGGTATCTGGGTAAAGCTCTTGAAAATTCCTTATCGCTTCCTGTACCCAGCAATCTTGGTGTTCTGCTGTATCGGTGTGTACACCGTGAATAACACCGTGTTTGACGTGTATGTAACAGCAGGCTTTGGCTTGATTGGCTACCTCTTCTTCAAACTTGGTTGCGAACCTCCTCCATTGCTTTTGGGCTTTGTGCTCGGACCAATGATGGAAGAGAACTTCCGTCGTGCACTATTACTGTCACGCGGCGACTTCACTACCTTCCTGACCCGCCCACTTTCACTAGGATTGCTGATTGCCGCAGCCCTATTGGTAGTGATCGTGGCCCTGCCAGCAGTGAAGAAGACTCGCGAAGAGGCATTTGCCGAAGAAGATTAAATTTAATCATCCATCAGGAAACGAGCCCGCAGCAGTTTGTGGGCTTTTTCTTTATGGGGTCAGGTTTTCTCTACAATATGGCTATGTCCCAAGATAGCAAACCCTCTAAAGCCAATACTGGTGCTGTAGCCGAGCCCTCCAACTTCTTACGTCAGATCATTGATCATGACTTAGCAAGTGGTGCTTTTTCACAGAGAACCAATTTGGCTGGCGAGGCAATTCCGTCGATCATTACCCGTTTTCCGCCCGAACCAAATGGCTATTTACATATTGGTCATGCAAAAAGTATTTGCTTAAACTTTGGCCTTGCTACTGACTACAACAATCAGCCTGGTGGTGCGCGTTGCAATATGCGCCTTGATGATACCAACCCAGTTAAGGAAGATATTGAATACGCCGACAGTATTTTGGATGCTGTCAAATGGTTAGGCTTTGATTGGGGTACTCACCTTTACCATGCGAGCGACTACTTTGATCGTCTCTACGAATTTGCTGAAATTCTGATTCAGAATGGCAAAGCTTATGTCGATAGCCAAAGCGCTGATGATATTCACACTAATCGCGGCAACTTTGGTCAAGCCGGAAAAAATAGTCCGTACCGCGATCGTAGTCCCGAAGAGAATCTTTCCCTGTTTCGTGAGATGCGGGATGGCAAATTTAAAGATGGTGAACATGTTCTACGCCTAAAGATTGATATGGCGCATCCGAATATTGTGATGCGTGACCCAGTGGTCTACCGTATTCGCCACACCGATCACCATCGTACGGGCAGTAAGTGGTGTATCTACCCCTTATATGACTTCACGCACTGCATTTCTGATGCACTAGAGAATGTCTCTCACTCGATTTGCACTCTTGAGTTTGAGAACAACCGCCCGCTCTACGATTGGATTGTGAACTCCCTTAAAGAATTGGGTGTGTTTAAAGATCCTGTGCCACATCAGTATGAATTTGCACGCCTGAATCTGACTTACACCATCACCAGTAAACGCAAGTTACTACAGTTGGTTGAAGAAAAGCATGTTGATGGCTGGGATGACCCCCGCATGCCAACGATTGTCGGTATCCGTCGTCGTGGCTATACCCCAGAAAGCATTCGCTTGTTCTGTGAGCGCATTGGTGTCTCTAAAGCAGACAGCTGGATTGACATGAGCACCTTGGATCAGGCACTGCGAGATGATCTTGAAGTCAGAGCGCCGCGCGCCACAGCAGTGCTTAAGCCACTGAAGTTAGTGATTGAAAACTTTGATGCTGCTAGTAAAGAACCATGCTCAGCACCACGTCATCCACAGCATCCCGAATGGGGTAATCGGGAATTTCATTTCACCCGCGAATTGTGGATTGAAGAAGATGACTTTATGAAAGAACCGATTAAAGGTTTCTTCAGATTATTTCCACCTATCGGGGATCAGCCCGGAAGCCGTGTACGTTTGCGTCATGGCTTTGTAATTGAATGCACCGGCTTTGAGACTGACGCCAATGGCAATGTCATTCAGGTGAACGCAACCCACTTTCCCGATAGTAAGAGCGGTACTCCTGGCTCAAATAACTATAAGGTAAAAGGCAATATTCACTGGATTAGCGCTGCTGAAGCTATTGCGACTGAAGTGCGTCTATACGATCACCTCTTTAGCGACCCGCATCCTGATAGTGGTGATAAGAATTTCTTGGACGCCATCAATCCCAACTCTAAGCAAACCATTTCTGCTTACCTAGAGCCTTGCATGAAGGATATCAAAGCTGGAGAACGTTTCCAGTTTGAACGCCATGGCTACTTTGTTGCTGATGAATCTGATTCCAAACCTGGTAAGCCAGTTTTTAATCGTACCGTTGGCCTTAAGGATTCTTGGAAATAGTTTTCAGGAAATGACCTACGCTCGGATAGCGTAGCGGCCTTTTTAATTCATGCAGGCGAGTATTAGTCACCCTTCTTGACTCGCGCATAAATGACCACAGCATTGGGTTAACAATTCTTTGCAACTCAGCAGCCGGCATTCTAGGTGGTCGATCTAGACCGAAAGCATCAGCCACCTCATCAAAGTAATCGCCCATTTTGGTTTCACCGCCATCACACGTGTTAATAACTCTCTGTGGCCTGCCGTGATAAACCGCAGCACATACTAAACTCGCCAAATCATCGCTATGAATGTGATTGGAATAAGCGTCCTCTTCAGAAAGTAGTGCTGGTGTTTTAGACTGCAGGCGCTCGATAGGTAGGCGGTTGGCGGCATAAATTCCCGGTACGCGCAAAATCGTTAAAGCCACCCCATGAGCGGGTGCCCATAAACGTAATGCGCGCTCAGCATCCACTCTTCTTTGGGCGCGCTCACTCTGAGGGCTGACTGGGGTTGCTTCACTGACTTTGGCGCCCCCATGATCCCCATAGACACCTGTAGTGCTGATATAGATCAGACGCCTGACGGCATTAGATCCTTGGGCTAAAATTCGAATTAGGTTGCGGGTTCGGCAATCACGATTTCCTTGGTTTTGGGGTGGTGCTAAATGAATGACGGTTTGAGCTAAACCCGATAGGCGCCACAAAGTTTCTGGCTGATCCAGATTGCCCAATAGTGGAATCGTACCGGCCTCCCTCAACTCCTGAAAACGACTTTGTTGAGAAGTTAAAGCGAAAACTCGATGACTACGGGCAAGCTGTTTTGCTACCCGAAGACCAATGTCACCGCAGCCAATAATCAGGATTGAAGGTTTACCAAAAGATTGCATAAGTAATATCGTAACGATTTATTGAAAGGAATGAGAGTGTCTTACCAGGTCACGCTCAAAACGAGCGGCAAACAATTTACCGTTAACCAGGATGAAACGCTCCTGGAGGCCGCTCTGCGTCAAGGCATCAAGCTGCCCTATGGCTGCAAAAACGGTGCTTGCGGATCCTGCAAAGGCAAAATCATAGAAGGTCAGGTAACCCATGGCCAGCATAGCGAGAGCGCCTTAAGCAAGTCTGATGAGACTACCGGTAGTACTTTATTTTGTTGCGCCCATCCCCAGTCCGATCTATTGATTGAGGCTCGTGAAGTTCAGGGCGCTGGCGATATAGCCATTCGGAAAGTTCCTTGTCGAGTCAATACGATTGAGCGTCCTAGTCATGATGTCGCTATTTTGAAGCTGCAACTTCCCGCCGCTGAACGCTTTCAGTTCCTGGCAGGCCAGTATCTGGAGTTCCTACTTAAGGATGGCCAGCGCCGTGCCTACTCCATTGCCAATGCCCCAGACCAAGAAGGTCCACTTGAGTTACATATCCGTCATTTACCTGGCGGCGTATTTACCGACTTTGTGTTTGGCACAAGCAGCCCGGCATTGAAAGAAAAAGATATCCTGCGCTTTGAAGGTCCATTGGGCAGTTTCTTTCTCAGAGAAGATTCTCAGAAACTCATCATTTTTGTTGCTGCAGGGACTGGCTTTGCCCCGATCAAATCCATCATCGAGCAAATGCAGTCTAAAAAGATTCAAAGGCCTATTGAGCTTTATTGGGGCGGACGTCGTCCCGGCGATCTCTACCTAGATGATTTATGCAGGGTCTGGCAAAAAGAGATTCCTAATCTCAAGTACATTCCGGTGATCTCAGATGCCCTCGCAGAGGATGCCTGGACTGGTCGAACTGGTTTTGTCCATCAAGCTGTGATGGCAGATCATCCCGATATGAAAGGTCTCCAAGTCTATGCTTGTGGCGCACCAGTCATGGTAAATGCCGCACGGGACGACTTTTCATCCAAATGTCACCTGCCTGAGGAAGAATTCTTCGCAGACTCATTTACTAGTGCCGCAGATTTAGCCACCAACTAAATTCCGATAAAGTTAGATAATAGAAACCTCATTAGACCCAATTACCCAAGTTCAGTATGAATAAGCCAGCCCAAGCGATCGACACCCATGCAGTGATGTTCATCACCCAACGCCCAGACGTCATCATGGTCGAGGGCAAGGGCTCATGGTTAACGGACAACAATGGCAAACGGTATTTAGATTTCTTGCAAGGTTGGGCTGTGAATTGCTTAGGTCACAGCAATTCTGGAATGATCGAAGCACTCAACGCGCAAGCAAAAAAACTGATTAATCCAAGTCCAGCTTTTTATAACGAGCCAATGATTGGTTTATCTAATCTGCTTACAGAAAATAGTTGCTTTGACAAAGTCTTTTTTGCTAACAGCGGCGCTGAAGCAAACGAAGGTGCTATCAAACTTGCGCGCAAATGGGGTCAACTCCATAAGAATGGTGCTTTTGAAATTATTACCTTTGATCATAGTTTTCATGGTCGTACCATCGCCACTATGAGCGCCTCTGGCAAACCAGGCTGGGATACGATGTTTTCTCCACAAGTGGCTGGATTTCCAAAAGCAGATTTGAATGATTTGGATTCTGTCAAAAAACTGGTGACCGACAAAACCGTTGCGGTCATGCTTGAGCCAGTTCAGGGTGAAGGTGGCGTCATTCCTAGCACTAAAGAATTTATGCTTGAACTGCGTAAGTTCACCAAAGAAAATAACATCCTTCTTATTGCCGATGAAGTGCAGGCGGGCTGTGGCCGTACTGGTACCCTCTTTGCCTATCAGCAATACGGGATTGAGCCTGACATCATGACTTTAGGTAAAGGTATTGGTGGTGGCGTTCCATTAGCAGCCCTGATGGCCACTAATGCAGCAGCTTGCTTTGTACCAGGCGACCAAGGTGGTACTTATAACGGCAATCCACTGATGACTGCTGTAGGCATTAGTGTGATTGAGCAACTACTGGCTCCAGGATTTTTAGATAGCGTCAAAGCTAAAGGTGAATTACTAAAATCAGAATTACTCAAGCTGGTTGCAGAATTTAATCTTGAGGGTGAGCGTGGTGAAGGTTTATTGCGTGCCCTCATGCTTGGCAAAGATACCGGTGGAAAATTGGTTGAGCTCGCTCGCGATCGTAGTCCTGAAGGTCTATTAATCAACTCACCAAGACCAAACTTATTGCGCTTTATGCCTGCTCTGAATGTCAGTGACGATGAGATTCGTCAGATGTGCGGCATGCTGCGTGAGTTACTTAAACAAACCGCTTAAGGCTATTCACCTAAGTAGGCTGTTCGCACTCTAGAGTCTTCCAGCAGCTCTTTACCAGAGCCGCTCAAGGTAATTAATCCACTTTCCATGACATAAGCACGATTAGCCATCTGCAAAGCCAATCGTGCGTTTTGCTCCACCAAGAGAATGGTCATACCATTGGCCGAGAGATTGCGGATAACGTCAAAAATAGTTTCGACCATGATGGGTGATAAACCCATAGAGGGCTCGTCGAGCAGCAGTAACTGAGGTTCCGCCATCATCGCCCTGCCCATCGCTACCATTTGCTGCTCGCCACCGGAAAGCGTTCCTGCCAGTTGCGATAAACGCTCTTCCAGTCTCGGAAAGTAGGAGTAGACCTCCTCTAGCTTTTGTTTAACGGCTGCGGCATCCTTTTTCAAGAATGCACCCATCTGTAGGTTTTCCAGAATAGTCATGCGCTTGAACACACCGCGACCCTCTGGAACCATACCTAAGCCTAGCTGGACCAACTCATATGCCGGCAGTTTCTCGGCACGCTGACCTAAAAACTGAATTTCACCTGCCGATGGAGTCAGCACACCCGCAATCGCTTTCAAGCTTGAACTCTTACCAGCACCATTGGCGCCAATTAAAGCGACTAGCTCACCTCGATCAACCTGCAAATCAATTCCTTTGACGGCATTGATACCGCCATAAGAAACTTTGAGATTTTTTACATTCAGTAAGGCGCTCATTACACCGCCCCTTGACCGAGATAAGCCTTAATCACTTCTGGATGTATACGCACATCTGCAGGTTTACCAGAAGCAATCACTTTGCCGTAATCAAGCACTGTCAAGCTATCGCAAATACCCATCACTAAGCTCACATCATGCTCAATTAATAGAATGGTTTTGCCATCCGCCTTAATACGCAGCAATAGCTCGCGGAGTTCTAACTTTTCAGTTGCATTCATGCCCGCGGCTGGCTCATCCAAAGCCAAGAGCTTAGGTTCAGTAGCTAAAGCTCTAGCAATTTCGAGGCGACGTTGATGGCCATAGGAAAGATTGCGTGCCTCCATATTGGCAAACTCAGTCAGCCCAACATAAGCAAGTAACTCAAGTGATTTATCGCGGATAGATTGCTCTTCACGTTTTGTTGCTGGAAATCGAAAGATTGCCCCCAGGACTCCAGCGTTTGAGCGGCAATGACAACCCACCATCACATTCTCAAGAGCAGACATTTCACCAAAGAGGCGAATGTTCTGAAAGGTTCTGGCTAAACCAGATTTCGTTACTTCAGAGACTGACTCTGGAAAGTAAGACTGTCCATCGAATAAAAAAACGCCTGAGTCTGCTGGATATAAACCTGTAATGACGTTAAAGAAAGTCGTCTTGCCTGCGCCATTAGGCCCAATCAAGCCCACAATCGATCCATGCGGCACCTGCAAGCCAACCGATTCCAGTGCGCGCACTCCACCAAAACGCTTAGAGACGTCTGCAACATCAAGGAGTAAATGGGCTGACATCATTTAGCCTCACTCTTTTGCCAAATACCGCCTGGGCGATACAACATAATCAAAATTAGAGCTAAGCCATAAATCAGTTGGCGAAGGACTTCAACGTCCACCAATACATGTCCAAACAAAGCTTGCTGCACAGGCTGCGCAATGGCGCGCAATACCTCCGGAAATATTGCCAGAAGAACTGCGCCAAGAATGACACCAGGAATGTGGCCAATGCCGCCTAGTACCACCATTGCTAAGACGACGATCGACTCCCAAAGCGTAAATGACTCCGGAGAAACAAAGCCTTGAAAGGCGGAAAAGAGAACACCTGCAACGCCTGCAAAGGATGCTCCAATCGCAAAAGCCAGCAACTTCATATTGCGCGTATTAATGCCCATCGCCTTGGCGGCAATCTCATCTTCGCGAATTGCGACCCACGCCCTACCAATTCGTGAATCTTGTAAGTGAATACAAACAATCGCGACAGCGATCGCTAAGAGTAGGAATAGATAAAACACCAAATACAGGCCCGGAATTTGTATAAAACCGAGATCCAAAGGTTTTGCAAATGAAATGCCAAAGAATTGGATTGGATCTATTGAAGCAATACCTTTAGGCCCATTAGTCAGATTGAATGGGCGATCAAGATTATTCATAAAGATACGAATAATTTCCCCGAAACCCAAAGTGACGATGGCTAAGTAATCACCCCGTAACTGCAATGTTGGAAATCCTAAGATCACTCCAAATAGAGCGGCCAGAATGACTGAAAATACTGCAACGGTCAAAGGAGAAAAATGCATCCCCTCCGGAAAGGCTGATGCAATCGTTTCAAACTGCTGCGGCAAATGGGGGGATGCAAGCAATGCAAAGCTGTATGCACCAAGAGCATAAAAGGCGATATAGCCCAAATCTAATAAGCCAGCAAAACCGACAACTACGTTGAGTCCCAGCGCAAGAACGATATAGAGCAAGGCAAAATCAAGTACTCGCACCCAGTAATTTCCGCCGCTGGAACCTACCACCCAAGGCAACAGAATTAATGCAACAACACCAATCCACCAGTAAGCAGATGTTGGTAAACGCTGAAATAGCGCGCCCTTAAGCACGATCGGAAACCCTTTCGCCCAAGAGGCCAGTGGGACGCAAGACTAGCACCAGGATTAATACCAAAAACGCAAAGATGTCTTGATAGTTCGAACCAAAAACACCGCCAGTCAATTCTCCAATATAGCCAGCGCCTAATGATTCAATTAAGCCCAAAAGGAGGCCGCCCAACATCGCTCCTTTTAAATTTCCAATACCGCCTAACACAGCAGCCGTAAATGCTTTGAGTCCGGGAATAAATCCCATATAAAAATGGACATTGCCATAGTTACTCGCAATCATTACGCCAGCCAAACCTGCAAGAGCCCCACCCAGCATAAAAGTAATGGAGATGACACGATTAGGATTAACGCCCATCAAGCCGGCAATTTGAGTATTCTCGGCAGTAGCTCGCATTGCTCTACCCAGTTTTGTTTTTTCAACTAAAAATAATAAACCGCACATCACAGCCAAAGCAACAATGATGATGACAATCTCTTTACCGGTAATGGTTGCGCCACTTCCCCATAAATCAATTGGAATTGAAGGTAGTAACTGTGGATAGGTCATTGGATTACGTGACCAAATCATCATGGCAATGGTTTGTAACAAGATCGACATGCCAATTGCTGAAATCAAAGGAGCTAAGCGTGGAGCGTTGCGCAAAGGACGATAGGCAATACGCTCAATCCAATAACTTAGGCCCGCACACACTGCCATCGTCACTGGTAGAACAATTAAAAGTGTTAGCCAACCTGGAAGACCGCTAGTTAAGCCTAATACCAATTGCAGCAATGAAAGCGATACCATGGCACCAATCATGAGTACTTCGCCATGAGCAAAATTAATAATCCCCAAGACCCCATAAACCATGGTGTAACCCAAGGCAATTAGGGCATAGATGCTACCAAGCACTAAGCCATTAATAATTTGCTGAAGGAGAATATCCATTGAGAAAATTGCACTCTATAAAAAAATAGCACCGCATCAGCGGCGCTATTTTGATCAGAGTAAATTACATCTTAATGACGTCAAGAACTGTTTTCTTCTTGTCTTTGAAGTCATACAAAGTAATCACACCTTCTTTCATATCGCCTTTATTGTCAAAGGCGATATTGCCAACCAAGCCATTCATCTTTGTATCAGGCATCACAAGCAAGATCTTTGCTTGATCAGTTGAATTGGCTCGCTTCATTGCGTCAACCAAGACATAAACGGCATCATAGGTAAATGGCGCATAAATCTGAACATCGGAGTTAAAGCGCTCCTTGTAGCGTTTCTGGAAGTCAGCTCCCTGCGCCATCTTTGATAGAGCCATGCCGGCCTCCGAGCAAGTAACGTTTACTACAGCATCACCAGCCAGTTCTGCCAACTTCTCTGTGCACATGCCATCTCCGCCAACTACCTTAGCCTTAATACCAAGCTCTGCTGCTTGCTTGGTTAATGGGCCGCCAGTAGCATCCATACCGCCATACATGATGACATCAGGCTTACTACCTTTAATTTTAGTAAGGATGGCCTTGAAATCCGTTGCCTTGTTATTGCTTGCTTCACGAGTTACTACCTTGACACCAGCCGCTTTGATGGTCTTTTCAAACTCATCTGCTAAACCTTTGCCATACTGCGTAGAGTCATCAATGATGGCTACTGTTTTCGCTTTCAGAGTGCCCACAACATAGTTAGCTAATGCTGGGCCTTGCTGTGCATCTGTGGCAACTAAACGATAAGTTGTTTTAAAACCCTGCTTGGTGTAATCAGGATTAGTAGCTGATGGAGAGATTTGAGTAATCCCAGCATCACTATAGATTTTTGATGCAGGAATACTAGTTCCAGAATTGAGGTGGCCAACTACGCCGGCAACCTTAGCATCTACTAATTTCTGTGCAACTTGAGTAGCAGTCTTCGGATCTTCAGCATCATCCTCAGGCACTAAAGTCAAAACTACTTTCTTTCCATCGATGGTGAGACCAGATTTATTAATCTCTTCAATAGCCAAGCGAGCGCCATTTTCATTGTCTTTACCCAAGTGGGCGATTGGACCAGTCAACGGAGCCACATGTCCAATTTTGACTTCTGTTCCATCTACCGAAGCCTTATCGCCACTCTTGCCACAACCCAACAAGATGACGGTCGCTGCCGCTACTGCAATAGTACTTTTTACAAAAATCACTTTTGACACTTTTGAGTTCATCATGCGCAGCTCCTCTTTTATAAATACTTCAGTCGACTAAATTTTTTGGCAATGAAAAGATGACGTCTTCGACAACGCCCTCTAAGGCACGAACATGTCGTGGACCAAATTCTTGAATACGCGCCACTATAGATTGCGCAAGGCTTTCAGGGGCTGATGCACCAGCAGTTAAGCCAATACGCTTTTTACCCACAAACCATTCGGGCTTCAGTTGCTCGGGGGCATCCACCATGTAAGAAGGTACGCCTAATTTTTCTGATAATTCTCTCAGGCGATTCGAGTTTGAACTTGCCGCACTTCCCACCACAATAACTAACTCCACTTGTGGAGCCATAAATTTCACAGCATCTTGACGATTCTGAGTGGCATAACAAATATCTTGTTTACGCGGCTGAACAATATTAGGGAATTTTTTCGTGAGCGCCCCAACAATTTCTTTGGTTTCATCTACTGACAATGTAGTTTGGGTCACGAATGCAATCTTTTCATCACTTGGGAAAGACAAAGATTGGACATCAGCAACATTCTCAACCAGAAAGACTCCCTCTTTCACCTGGCCCATAGTTCCTTCAACTTCAGGGTGCCCTGCATGACCAATCATCAAAACAGTAAAGCCGTCTTTGCACATTTTGACCACTTCAAAATGCACCTTCGTTACCAATGGGCAGGTAGCGTCATACACCTGCAAGCCACGCTCTTGAGCATCTTTGCGCACCTCTTGAGAGACCCCATGGGCGCTAAACACCACTATTCCACCCTTAGGAACCTCATGCAGCTCTTCCACAAATACTGCACCCTTCTCACGCAATTCATTCACAACATAAGCGTTGTGAACAATTTCATGGCGTACATAAATTGGCGCGCCAAAACGGGTCAGAGCTTCATTCACAATATTGATTGCACGATCAACACCCGCACAAAAACCACGGGGCTGGGCCATCAAAATTTCAAACTTATCTGGATTAGTCATGTTTTAAAGAATCGCCACAATTTCTGCTTCAAAAGTAACGGGCTTGCCCGCCAAGGGATGGTTGAAGTCAAACCACGCACCCTCATCATCAATCGATTGCAAAACACCTGCATATTGAGCACCGCCCGGCGCATTAAATTCAATCACATCACCTGGATTAAATTCTGCATCGTCATCACGACCTTCCTTCAAAGCATTCAAAGAAACCCACTGCACCAAATCTTCTTTACGTTCGCCAAAACTTTCTTCAGGCGGAAGTAGGGCACTTTTCTTCTCACCCACTTCAAGTCCTAACAATACTTTTTCAAAACAAGGTGCAAATTGTCCAGAACCCATCAGAACCGTCGCAGGACGATCAACAAAAGTATTGATGTAATCCTCCCCGCTGGGCAAAGTGAGCCGATAGTTGAGGGTCAAGTAGGAGTTCGGCAAAACGGTAAGCTTGGTCATAAGGTGATTGTATCTAGGCCAGCGAAAGCTGTGCACTCCCCGATTACCGATTGGCCCAAAAATGAGCAGCCTCGCGAGAAGTTAAGGATTCATGGTGCAGCTGCACTTTCTGATGCAGAACTGCTCGCCATTTTTTTGCGGGTTGGCGTGAGGGGTAAAAGCGCTGTAGCCCTAGCAAAAGATCTACTCCATCATTTTGGAAGCCTTCCGCGCCTATTGGGCTGTAGTCGTGAAGAATTGACCCGCATCCATGGAATGGGCTTATCCAAATGGTCACAAATCCAAGCGGCTTATGAGTTGGTGAAGCGCAGTCTTGAGGAGGGTCTGGCCCAGGACTCCATCTTTTCCTCCCCGAGTCATGTCAGGGAGTTCTTGCAGGCGAAAATTGGCCGCTTGCCTCATGAGGTCTTCCTTTGCCTCTACCTGGACTCACGCCTTCATCTCATAGAGTGCCAGGAGCTATTTAGGGGGTCTATTACCCATACAGCGGTATATCCCCGAGAAATCCTGAAGGAGGCCCTTTCTAGAAACGCGAGCGCCCTCATCGTGGCCCATAACCACCCTAGTGGCAACCCATTACCAAGCGAGTCGGACCAAGTTCTAACTAGAACCCTGCAAAATGCCCTGCAATTAGTAGATATTGCACTTCTTGACCACTGCATAGTTAGCGGTAGTGGTTTTTTCTCATTTTCCGACTCAGGCCTTATGAATATTAGCAATTAATGGTAGTAATTACTAACTTATTGGGTATTTAAAAGATTTTTCACCCGTTTTGTAATCTAAAGGCCAAAGCGAAAGCCATTTAGGGCTAGCCCAAAATAGGCTAGGACTGATACAATCTTCTTTTTTCGCAATTAATGGAGTTATGTCATGGCAAAAGTTTGCCAAGTCACTGGGAAGAAGCCGATGGTTGGCAACAATGTATCCCATGCAAACAATAAAACGAAGCGTCGCTTTTTGCCGAATTTGCAAAACCGCCGTTTCTGGGTTGAATCTGAAAACCGCTGGATTAGCTTGCGCTTAACCAATGCTGGTTTGCGCGTTATCGACAAGAACGGCATTGATGCTGTGTTGTCTGATCTACGTGCACGTGGCGAAATTTAAGGAGCGCACAAATGGCTAAAGGCGGCAGAGAGAAAATCAAGTTAGAGTCATCAGCTGGTACTGGTCACTTCTACACAACTTCAAAAAACAAGCGTACAAAGCCTGAGAAAATGGAGATCATGAAGTTCGACCCAACTATTCGCAAGCACGTTGCTTACAAAGAAACAAAGCTGAAGTAATTTACTTCAAGCAAATAAAAAACCCGCTTAGTTGCGGGTTTTTTATTGCCTAAATCTTTTAGCTCTTTACGCTTGCTCTCAACTCCTTAAGCGTAACGACGCAATCTTAATGAGAACTCACGCAAACTTGTTAAGCCGCTATCTTCAGCACGCTGACACCATGCGTGTAACTGCAAGACCAACTGCTCTCTAGTAGCACTTGAGCGGCTCCAGATCGCTTGTAGATCGCGACGCATCTCAATCATCTTGCGCAGTTGTGCGTTACTAGCCATAAGCTCCTCAAGCTTTACTTTTTCACCTTCACTCAAGCGAGACTCATCTTTAGATAACCAAGTACGAGCATCGCCCAAATGAGATGCCAGAACTTGCATATGCTGCACTTCATTACTAAAGAAATTGCGCAAGGTCTTACTGTAGCGCGCCATGATTTCATAACGATTTGCAATAATGGCCTCTAATGTATTTTGATCGGCAGGACGTAAATCACTCAGCACTGGTTTAGGTGAAGTCTTTTTCACTGTTGCCAAACCAACAGTACTCATCAACTGAATATAGAGCCAACCAATATCAAACTCGTACCATTTATTTGACAGCTTAGCGCTAGTAGCAAAGGTGTGGTGATTGTTATGCAACTCTTCGCCACCAATCAAAATTCCCCAAGGAAGGATATTGGTAGAGGCATCTTCGCAATCAAAATTACGGTAGCCCCAGAAATGGCCAATACCGTTAATCACGCCAGCTGCAGTAATTGGAATCCACAACATTTGTACAGCCCAAACTGTTAGTCCGATGCCGCCAAACAAAAACACATCAATGATGAGCATGATGGCAACGCCCTGCCAAGAAAACTTGGAGTAAATATTGCGCTCAAGCCAGTCATCGGGAGTGCCATGACTAAACTTCTCCATCGTCTCTAGGTTTTTGGCTTCATTTTTATAGAGCTCAGCACCCCGAGAAAGTACGGTGCCAATTCCTAAAACTTGTGGACTGTGGGGATCGTCGATGGTTTCACATTTGGCATGGTGCTTGCGATGAATGGAGGCCCACTCTTTAGTCACCATACCAGTAGTTAGCCAGAGCCAAAACCGAAAAAAATGAGATGCAATCGGATGCAGATCCAAGGCGCGATGAGCTTGGCAGCGATGCAAAAAGATGGTCACGGCAGCGATTGTGATGTGGGTTACCGCCAAGGTGAACAAGGTAATCTGCCACCAAGACCAATCCAAGTAGCCATTTGCTAGCCAATTGAGGAATAAATCAAAACCTGAGCTTGAAGCTGTATTCAAAATGGAATCCTAATTAAGTAATAGCACTTATTTTAGAGCTTTTTAGGTCTTTTTGGGCTTATCTTTCGCTAACTCTTCAGATTTTGGCTTTTCAGCCTTTTCAGGCTTGCTACCTTTTTTCTGGAAAACAGCCCCAAAAAAGCCATCCGTCCCATGAATATGGGGCCATAACTGCCACCATGGATTATCTGGAGAGCACCCTAAAGGTAATTTTTCCTTTGGAAACAGAGACTTCAGAACCTCTGCAGCTGGAACAACCTCAAACTCCGGGTGTTTGGCCAGAAAATCTTCTGCAATTCCTTGATTTTCTTGAGGTAAAAGGCTGCAAGTGGCATAAACCAGTCGACCGCCAGGTTTAAGTAAACGGGCAGCGGAACTCAAAATATTCATTTGCTTTTGGTTGAGCTCTAAAACCCCCACTAGTGTTTGACGCCATTTGAGATCTGGATTACGCCTTAATGTGCCCATTCCACTGCAAGGGGCATCTACCAAGACCCGATCAATCTTTCCGGCTAAACGTTTGATCTTGGCGTCATTCTCACTATCAATCCATACCGGATGAACGTTAGAGAGGCCGCTACGGGCTTGTCGTGGCTTTAAATTCGCTAGGCGGCGCTCGGATGTATCAAATGCATAAAGACGTCCTGTAGAACGCATCAGGGCACCAATCGCCAAAGTCTTACCACCCGCCCCAGCACAAAAGTCGACAACCATCTCACCACGCTTAGGGGCAAGCAAATACGCTAAAAGTTGACTACCTTCATCCTGAACTTCAAACATGCCCGCCTTAAATCCAGCAGTATTTTGCAAAGCAGGCTTGCCCATAATGCGCACACCATCTGGCGCATAGGGAGTTGGAATTGCTTGATAACGACCACCTAATGCATTCATCTGCACGAGCAATTCTTCGCGATTTGTTTTCATGGTGTTTGCGCGCAAATCCAAAAGTGCTGGATGCATTAATGACTTAGCCAACTCTTCACGAGTTTCTTCACCAGGATATTTTCCAAATGCATCCCATAACCACTCTGGCAAATTATTACGAACCAAGGGATTTAACGCGGCAGGATCTACCGTAGCAAAACGTTGCAGCCATTCATACTCACCTGGCTTGAGAACGTGTGCTAAATCTGCAATGGCACTTTCTGCCCGATTCGCAGAGCCGAGCCCACCCTCAGACAGAGCAGACAGCAAACCCAATAGGGCTAAGCGTCTAGCCTGGGACCCCTCACCACTGGAAGCAAATTGTGAGAACTCATTTTTACGGCGCAAAATTGCGAATGCGCTTTCAGCAATTAATGCGCGATCACGATTTCCGAGTTGTGGCTCAGCACGAAAATAACGGCTTACTACGCGATCTGCGGGCTGCTCAAAACTGAGTAACTCGGGTAGCAATCTTTCCAAATGAATCGCATGCTGCGGCAACGCCTTGGCATTCGAGAAATTCTTTTGGCCTTCTGGCGCAATTAAATTACCGCTAGCATTACGTCGCTCTGGGCGACGAAGCGGATCTTTAGATTTGGCAGTGTAACTTTTATGCGGAGCTAATCTGCTTCCAGATTTACGGGGTGGACGTTCTGCACTCATAATTTAAAAAATTGCGACTCTGGTGGTTGTAACTTCACTTGATTACCTTCTATTCGCAATCGTCCATCAAGGAACCATTTTACGGCCCGTGGGTAAATCTGATGCTCAGCAGTTAAAACACGGGCGGCTAAGGTACTAGGATCATCACCCTCTAGAACTGGAACAGAGGCTTGGCAAATAATCGGCCCCTCATCAACCCCTTCGGTGACAAAGTGGACTGTAGCGCCATGCTCCTTGACGCCAGCCTCTAAAGCACGCTCATGGGTGTGCAAACCCGGGAATGCAGGTAAGAGAGCTGGATGAATATTGACCAGTCGCCCCTCAAAATGGCGAATAAAGCCTGGGGTGAGAATTCTCATAAAACCGGCCAGCACCACTAAATCAGCCCCTAAAGCATCAATTTGCTCAATTAAGGCGGCATCAAAGGCTTCTCGAGTGGCATGCTCTTTGTGCCCCATGACCAAAGCCGGAATACCCTGGGAGCGAGCAAAATCAAGGCCCTTAGCCGCTGAGTGATTGGCTATGACTCCCGCAAATTTGACTGGCCATTGCTCTTTTTGGGCAGTTTTAACGATGGCCTCGAAATTGGATCCGCGGCCCGAGATTAAGGTAACGATAGAAAGCATGCCCACAATATAATTGATGGCTACCCTGAAAGCGATTTTGTGAACGTATTCCGTGGCCCGACCCAGTTTTCTGCAGGACCTGCTTGTGCCCTCAGCATCGGTAATTTCGATGGCGTGCACAGGGGTCATCGCGCCCTACTGAAACAGCTCGTGAATGGCGCCAAGGAGCGGGGTCTAGTAAGTTGCGTCATGACCTTCGAGCCACACCCAAAAGAATTCTTCTCACCAGAGCAAGCGCCGCCGCGCATTCTGAATTTACGCGACAAACTTGCTGCCTTAGCCGAACTCGGAATTGACCATGTCATGGTGGAGCATTTCAATGCAGCATTTGCTCGTCTTACTCCAGAAGAATTTGTTTCAGAAATTATTGTGAAACGCCTGAACGCCAAATGGATTTTGATTGGCGATGATTTTTGCTACGGCGCAAAACGTGCAGGCAATTTTTCCAGCCTTAAAGCGGCCGGCGAAAAATATGGTTTTGAAGTCTCTAGCATTCAAACGATTTTGGAGGATGGTGAGCGGATTTCAAGTTCAGCATTACGCACTGCACTTGCCAATGGCGACATGCATCTAGCTGAAAAATTATTAGGCCGTCCCTATGCAATTTCTGGTCATGTCATTCATGGACAGCAACTAGGCCGCAAACTTGGCTTCCCTACCTTGAATCTTGCCGTTGCTAATCACCTACATCACCGCAAACCAGCAACTACTGGAATTTTTACTGCGCAAGTCTTGGGCCTCAGCGAAAAACCCTTACCCGCTGTAGCCAGCCTGGGTGTTAGGCCCACAGTAGAAGATGAAGGACGCGTACTACTGGAGACGCACATCTTTGATTACCAACAAGATGTCTACGGAAAAATTATTACCGTAGAGCTCTTAGAAAAAATTCGTGACGAGGCTAAGTATGATGACCTCGACACCCTCACAAATGCAATTGCAGCAGATGCAAAGCATGCCAGAAATTATTTCCAGAAAAAAGCTTATGTCTGAAAAAGAAAACTCTTATCCCGTGAATCTTCTTGATACTGCATTTCCAATGCGAGGAGATCTAGCGAAGCGTGAACCACAATGGGTTGCTCAATGGCAAAAAAATAAGCTCTACGAAAAAATTCGTGCGGCACATGCCAATCAACCGAAGTTCATCTTGCATGATGGCCCCCCATATGCAAACGGTGATATTCATATTGGTCATGCCGTTAATAAAATTCTCAAAGACATGATTGTTAAATCTCGTTGGTTGATGGGTTTTGACTCTGTATATGTTCCTGGTTGGGATTGCCATGGCATGCCAATTGAGATTCAGATTGAAAAGCAGTTTGGCAAAAACCTACCGACTGCTGAAGTGCAATCGAAAGCCCGTGCCTATGCGCAAGTGCAGGTCGACAAGCAGAAAAAAGACTTTGAGCGCTTAGGTGTTCTCGGAGATTGGAATAATCCTTATCTCACCATGAACTATCGCAATGAGGCCGATGAAATTCGTGCCTTGGGCAAGATCTGGGAAAAGGGTTACGTCTTCCGCGGCCTCAAGCCAGTGAACTGGTGCTTTGACTGCGGCTCGGCCCTAGCAGAAGCTGAAGTGGAGTACCAAGATAAGACTGACCCAACCGTAGATGTTGGCTTTGCCTTTGATGATGCACAGCGCCCTCAACTTGCCAAAGCATTTGGGCTGTCAGAGCTTCCCAATAAGCCTGGCCAGATTGTGATCTGGACAACAACTCCTTGGACTATTCCTGCAAACCAAGCAATGAACGTTCACCCAGAGCTGACTTATGCATTAGTAGATGTTGGCGATCAGTTATTGATCCTAGCAAAAGATCGGGTTGAAACTTGCCTACAAGATTACGGTCTCGAAGGCAAAGTGATTGCAACGTGTACCGGCACTCAATTAGCGAATATTTCTTTCTGGCATCCGCTTGCGCCATTGCATGAAGGCTACAAACGTCTTTCCCCAATTTATCCAGCCGAGTACGTCACACTCGACACTGGTACGGGCATTGTTCACTCTGCACCTGCCTATGGCGAAGAAGACTTTAAGTCTTGCAAAGCAAACAAACTGGCTGATAAAGACATTCTCAATCCAGTCATGGGTAATGGCGTATATGCATCATGGTTACCGCTCTTTGCTAACGAGTACATCTGGAAAGCAAACCCCAAGATTGTGGAAGCGATGCGTGAAGCTGGCAGCTTGCTCCGCGATAAAACCTATACCCACTCGTATATGCATTGCTGGCGTCATAAGTCACCCATCATCTATCGCGCTACTTCGCAGTGGTTTGCAAGCATGGATAAAAAGCCCTCTGATGGCAAAGCAAACTTGCGCGAAACGGCATTAGCTGGCATCGAAAGTACCGATTTCTTCCCTGCGTGGGGTAAGCAACGCTTGCACAGCATGATTGCCAACCGTCCTGACTGGACCTTGTCGCGTCAGCGCCAATGGGGTGTGCCAATGGCTTTCTTTGTTCATAAAGAAAGTGGTGAGCCGCATCCACGTACTGTTGAACTACTTGAAGAAGTAGCTAAGCGCGTAGAAAAGGGTGGTATTGAGGCGTGGCAGCAACTTGAAGTGTCAGAGTTGCTTGGTGATGAAGCCGCTCAATATGAAAAGAATCGTGACACTCTCGACGTTTGGTTTGATTCCGGAACAACGCATTGGCACGTGATCCGTGGCTCGCACCGTAATGAGCTTCTTACGGCTGATGTAGAAACCCCCAATGGACGCCTAGCTGATTTATACCTCGAAGGCTCAGACCAACATCGCGGCTGGTTCCATTCTTCCCTACTCACTGGTGCAATGCTTGATGGTAAGCCGCCTTATAAAGCACTCCTCACCCACGGCTTTACTGTTGACGGCCAAGGTCGCAAGATGAGTAAATCTGTTGGCAACGTGATTGCTCCGCAGCAAGTTGCTGACAAGCTCGGCGCTGAAATCATTCGCCTCTGGGTAGCTTCAACCGACTACTCTGGTGAGATGACGATCTCGGATGAGATTCTCAAACGGGTTACCGAGAGTTATCGCCGCATTCGCAACACACTACGCTTCTTATTGGCCAATCTCTCTGATTTTGATCCTAGCAAACATGCCATGCCTGCAGAGCAATGGTTAGAAATTGATCGCTATGCCGTCGCATTAGCAAATCAAATCCAGGGTGATGTTGAAGCGCACTACAAAGCATATGAATTTCATCCGGCTGTAGCTCGTATGCTGTCATTCTGCTCAGAAGATTTGGGTGGATTCTATTTAGACATTCTGAAAGATCGTCTCTATACCAGCGCACCTGACTCACCGGATCGTCGTGCGGCGCAGAATGCTTTATTCCACATTACGCGTAATCTCTTGAAATGGCTCGCTCCATTCCTTTCTTTTACCGCAGAAGAAGCATGGCAAGATTTTCCACATGGCGCAGGGAATATGGCAGAGTCGATCTTCATGGAAGAGTTTGCTAGCCTCCCTGAAATTGCCAATGCAAATGAGTTGCTTGATAAGTGGAACCGTATTCGCGAAATCCGCTCTGAGGTCACTAAAGCAATTGAAGTAGAGCGCGAAGCCGGAAATGTTGGCTCATCACTTCAGGCTGAGCTGACTATTAAAGTTGGTGATGTTGACTTCGCAATCCTTCATTCACTAGAGGATGACTTACGCTTTGTTACGATTACTTCAAGCGCTAATATTGAACTCAGTAATGAAGGCCTAGAGGTCTTAGTGCGTGGCAGTCAATACAAGAAGTGTGGTCGCTGCTGGCATCACACCAAAGATGTCGGTAGTAATGCCGATCATCCTGAACTCTGTGGTCGCTGCATTAGCAATCTTTTTGGCGATGGTGATCACCGTCTCTTTGCTTAATAGCTAAATTTATGAGCCTGGCATATCTACGCTATCTCGCAATTGCACTGATCACCCTGCTCTTGGATCAATTGAGCAAATGGTCAGCATTAAGTAATTTGCAGTTGGGTGTGCCAGAGCCAGTTCTTCCTTTTATGAATTGGCTCCTCCTGTTTAATCCTGGAGCAGCGTTTTCTTTTTTGGCGGAAGGCTCTGGTTGGCAACGCTGGTTCTTTACCATTATTGGCCTAGCAGCCTGCGTTTATATCCTCTGGCTACTACGCAAAAGCCTCAATGACAAAATGCTATGCGTATCGCTAAGTCTGATCCTAGGCGGTGCACTTGGCAATGTTTTAGATCGAGTCATGTACGGGGCCGTTGTTGACTTTATTGATCTGTATTACTCAAGTTGGCATTGGCCCGCCTTCAATATTGCCGATAGCGCCATTTGCATTGGTGCTGGCCTCATCATTTGGGGTGAATTACGCAAGTCATTTGGCAAATCTGCCCAATCCCATTAAGCTGGCGCCATGCAATCACTTTTAAATAAGAAAATCGTTCTCGGAATCTCTGGCGGCATTGCCGCCTATAAGACTCCTGAGCTTGCTCGTCAGTTGATGCAAGAAGGCGCTTCAGTACAAGTTGTCATGACTGAGGCTGCAACGCAATTCGTAACGCCTGTCACGATGCAAGCGCTCACGGGTAATCCGGTTTACACCAGTCAGTGGGATAGCAGCATTAGTAATAATATGGCGCATATCGAGCTGTCACGTGCTGCAGATGCCATTGTGATTGCACCTGCTAGCGCTGACTTAATGGCCAAGCTATCTCTAGGGTTAGCCGATGATTTACTCAGCACTCTGTGTCTTGCAAGAGATTGCCCGCTTTTACTCGCACCCGCCATGAATAAACAAATGTGGGAACACGCTGCTACCCAACGCTGCGTACAGCGGCTAGCACAAGATAAGGTCACCCTTCTTGGCCCAGCAAGCGGCTTTCAGGCCTGCGGAGAAGTTGGTATGGGCAGAATGCTTGAGCCATCTGAAATTGCTGAACAAGTGATCGCTTTCTTTCAGAAAAAAACTTTGCTTGGAAAGAAAGTTTTAATTACTGCAGGCCCCACCTTTGAAGCCATTGATCCAGTTCGCGGCATTACCAATCACAGTTCAGGCAAGATGGGATTTGCGATTGCACGCGCTGCAGTCGAAGCTGGTGCACAAGTACAGCTAATCGCCGGCCCTTGTGATTTGGCAACACCATTAGAGGCGACTGGAAAGATTGTGCGCATTAATGTCACTAGTGCCAGAGAAATGCATCTAGCGGTACTCAATGATGCTGATTACGACATCTTCTTTGCTGTTGCTGCAGTAGCCGATTGGGGTATTGCAAAGCCCTCAAAAGAAAAGATTAAGCGTCAAGGCAAAGATGCGCCGAGCATTGAATTTATTACTAATCCTGACATTCTGTTGGATGCGGCAAAGACCGTTAAAACCAAAGGTGGCAAACCCCATCCCTATTGCGTTGGCTTTGCAGCCGAATCTACCGACCTCGAGGCGCATGCAGCTGAAAAGCGTCAGCGTAAAGGGATCCCAATGGTTGTGGGCAATATCGGTCACGAAACCTTTGGTAGCGACCTGAACCAATTGCTAGTAGTTGATGAAACTGGAAGTAAGAAAATTGCTAAAGCTGAAAAGCTTCAGCTCGCACGCCAACTCATTACGCTAGTTGCCAAGAAAATTTAAATCGTTTTTTTACATCTCCCGCTTTAGGAAATCCCATGCAATCTCTTCAAGTCAAAATTCTCGATGAACGTATGCGCGACCAATTGCCAACTTATGGCACGCCAGGCAGCGCAGGTCTAGATTTACGTGCATGCATTGATGCAACCATTGAGATTGCTCCAGGCCAAACTGTTTTGGTGCCAACCGGCCTAGCAATTTATGTGGAAGACCCCCGTTATGCCGCATTTATTCTGCCGCGCTCTGGTCTTGGGCATAAGCATGGGATCGTTTTAGGAAACTTAGTTGGCTTAATTGATTCTGACTACCAAGGGCAACTGATGGTGAGTACTTGGAATCGTGGCTCAACCCCATTTAAGTTAGAACCAATGGAGCGCCTAGCCCAATTGGTGGTGATGCCAGTTCAGCAAGTAGAACTCAAAGTAGTTGAGGAATTTACTGAGAGCAGTCGTGGCGCTGGCGGATTTGGTAGTACTGGCAGGGCTTAAGCCACCAAGCGTCAATAAAAAAGCCACCTGAGGGTGGCTTTTTATATTTTAGTAACTCCACTCACTTACGAATATGCGCTTTGCGTGCTGCATCTTGCGACATGCCAGCACCGGCGCCTTCTCGAGACTCTTTCTCAGCAGAAATTTCTTTACGGCGCTCTTTACAAGAGCCTGCAATTTCCTGCAAGGCCTTACGAGCACGAGTAGCGGAAGCTTTAATTCCTTTACCTTCAAACTTTTCATGCTCAGCTTTATAAACCTCAAAAGCATCCAGCAATTTATCGTGATGAGACATGTTTTCCTTTTCTTATTATGTGAATTTAAATTTCTTCTGCAGGAACTACATCTACTTTTGCAGTCTTTCCGGGAAGCGCGGGGGCCTCAAAGTTCAATTGCACTTTGCCATCAGCATCAATATCAACATCTACATGGCCACCCTGCGCCAACTTACCAAAGAGCAACTCATCAGCAAGCGCTTTACGCACAGTATCTTGAATGATGCGCTGCATAGGACGAGCACCCATTAATGGATCAAATCCGTGTTTGGCTAAATGAGCACGCAATGCTGAACTGAATGTGGCGTCAACCTTCTTCTCATGCAACTGTTCTTCCAACTGCATTAAGAACTTATCAACCACCCGCATGATGATGGTTTCATCAAGAGCCTTAAAGGAAACGATGGCATCCAAACGGTTACGGAACTCTGGGGTGAAGAACTTCTTAATGTCCGCCATCTCATCACCAGACTCGCGTGCATTAGTAAAGCCGATGGTCGATTTCTGCATCGCTTCAGCGCCAGCGTTGGTCGTCATGATGATGATGACATTACGGAAATCCGTCTTGCGACCGTTGTTGTCCGTTAAAGTGCCGTGGTCCATTACCTGCAAGAGGATATTGAAAATATCCGGATGGGCTTTTTCAATCTCATCTAGTAAAAGCACGCAATGTGGCTTCTTGTTTACAGCCTCAGTCAGCAAACCGCCCTGATCAAAGCCAACATACCCTGGAGGCGCGCCAATCAAGCGACTTACCGCATGACGCTCCATGTACTCTGACATATCAAAGCGAAGCAACTCAATGCCTAAGATATAGGCGAGCTGCTTTGCAACTTCAGTCTTACCAACACCCGTTGGGCCAGAGAATAAGAATGAACCAATTGGACGATCGATCTTGCCTAGACCGGCTCGTGTCATCTTAATGGCGCTAGCGAGTGCTTCGATTGCGGGATCTTGGCCGAATACAACACTCTTAATATCGCGATCTAAGGTTTGTAATTTGCTACGGTCATCAACAGTAACGGACTGCGGCGGTATACGTGCAATCTTCGCAACAATCTCTTCGATCTCTGGACGACCGATCGTTTTCTTCTGCTTAGACTTCGGCAAAATACGTTGAGCAGCACCAGCCTCATCAATCACATCGATTGCTTTATCCGGTAAATGGCGATCGTTGATATAGCGCGCAGAAAGCTCTGCTGCAGCCACCAAGGCCCCAGCAGCATACTTCACACTATGATGCTCTTCAAAACGAGACTTGAGACCACGCAAAATTTGCACTGTCTGATCCACGGTTGGCTCAACGACATCCACTTTTTGAAAGCGGCGTGACAAAGCAGCGTCTTTTTCAAAGATGCCGCGATACTCAGTAAAGGTTGTTGCGCCAATGCACTTAAGCTGACCATTAGATAAGGCAGGTTTTAAGAGATTGCTAGCATCCAATGTTCCACCTGATGCAGCACCCGCACCAATCAATGTATGAATTTCATCGATGAATAAAACGCCATGAGCATGATCCTTCAGGGATTTGAGAACACTCTTTAGGCGTTGCTCAAAGTCACCGCGATATTTAGTACCAGCAAGCAGGGCGCCCATATCTAAGGAGTAGACAGTTGCATTGGCCAAGATGTCAGGCACATCACCTTTTACGATACGCCAAGCCAAGCCCTCTGCAATGGCCGTTTTACCAACGCCGGCTTCACCAACCAACAATGGGTTGTTCTTACGGCGCCGGCAAAGCACCTGAATCACGCGCTCTACTTCGCTTTCACGCCCAATGAGCGGATCAATCTTGCCTTGGCGAGCTAGTGCATTGAGATTTTGTGTGTACTGATCCAGCGGACTCTCTTTACCAGAGGAGGCAGCCTCTTCTGTTTCTTGAGCGGCATCTGCAGGCTTTACATGCTCGGTTTGATCTTTACGAACGCCATGACTAATAAAGTTCACCACATCCAATCGGGTCACACCTTGCTGCTGCAAGAAATAGACTGCATGTGAATCTTTTTCGCCGAAGATAGCAACCAAGACATTTGCGCCAGTGACTTCTTTCTTTCCATTCGAGGTTGATTGCACATGCATGATTGCGCGTTGAATCACACGCTGAAATCCAAGCGTAGGCTGTGTATCAACCTCATCATTACCCGGCACAACCGGAGTATTGTCATTGATAAAGTTTTTCAGCTGTGCACGCAGCTCGGCGATATTGACCGCACAGGCCTTAAGAACCTCGACCGCGGTTGCATTGTCCAAGAGTGCGGACAACAAATGTTCGACCGTAATGAACTCGTGTCGTGATGCCCTCGCGTCAACAAACGCCATATGTAAACTAACTTCTAATTCTTGGGCAATCATGCTTCCTCCATAGTGCACTGTAGTGGGTGGCCCGCTTCACGCGAGAGTTCGATAACTTGATGCACCTTTGTGGCAGCAACATCGCGAGTAAATATCCCGCAAACACCTTTGCCAACTAAATGAACTTGCAACATGATGCGTGTAGCAGTTTCATAATCCTTATTAAAATACTCCTGAATCACCATCACCACAAATTCCATTGGCGTGTAATCGTCATTCAATAGTAAAACTTTATACATTGAGGGCGCCTTAACCTTCTCGGCCCGCTTTTCGAGAAGAATGGTGTCCTCAATATAGGGATTCATTGGTACGCCAGTAGTAGGGTTTTTTGGTGGACGGCTCATGAGAAACATTCTAAACACAGATATTCAAACTTTAATTTACTAGGGTCTTGTTGCTAAAAACCTGCAAAATTCCCCTGTTAAACCCATATTGGGGCATTTTTCAGTAAAAAAAGGGGTGTTTACTGGGGGGTAAGTGAATATAACTCCTTGACACCCCTACAAAAAGGGCAAACAATCGGGGGGTAGGCTTCAAAAGAGGTTCTATTTAGGCGTGTTGTGGAGCGAGACTGATTAAAAAGTATTTACCCTCATCACGGTTGTTTTAAGTTTATGTAATGGAGTTCGCATGGCGACCGGAATTGTTAAGTGGTTCAATGATGCAAAAGGTTTTGGCTTTATCAAACCTGATGATGGTGAAGAAGAGTTGTTCGCGCATTTCAGCGCAATTACTATGCCTGGGTTCAAAACCCTTAAGGAAAACCAAAAGGTAACGTTTGACATTACCCAAGGCCCTAAAGGCAAGCAAGCTACTAATATCCAAGCAGCTTAATCTGCTTTAGATCATTACTAAAACCCAGGACTTGTTCCTGGGTTTTTTTTCGCCCGTAATTTGCTCACTTAAAATGCACTACATGCACTACATGCACTTATCAATCAATATTTTTCGCCATCTGATTCCTTGCGCCCTTTTGGTCGGCTCAAGCCTGACCTTCGCACAAGTAAATACTAGCTTGCCAACAGTTGAACTAAAGACTGGCATCTACCGCATTCAAGCAGAGCTAGCCGATACCCCAGAAAAAAGACAGATTGGTTTAATGAATCGCACCAGCATGCCAATGAATTCTGGAATGCTCTTTGTATTTGAAGAAAAGGCTGGGCACTGCTTTTGGATGTTTAACACCAAGATCCCTCTCGCGATTGCATTCATTGCAGACGATGGCAAGATTGTGAATATTGAAGAGATGCAAGCCGGGACAACGAATAACCACTGCCCTAAAGCTGCAGTGCGTTATGCCCTAGAGATGAATAGGCAATGGTTCTCTGAGCGAGTCATTGTCCCTGGGTCTGTGATTAGCGGGCTGCCCAAGAAATAGTCACCACCTTCTCCATCGAGAAATAAAAAACGCAGACCTTGGTCTGCGTTTTACTTTGGTAGGGCAAACTATTTATTCGAAGTGGCATACATAGTGCACTGGCTGTTCAGCTCTGATAATGAAGTAGCCGCCCTTCTCTACTTCCCAGCTTTGACCGGCCTTGAACTCTTGCTCAGGAGCACCATTAATGCTCACAAAAGCAGTGCCATCAACTACTTCCATTACTTCTCTAGTGCTGAGGTCAAAACGTAAGGTGCTTGGCAGCACAACGCCAACCGACTTACGCACGCCATTGGGTAGAGTCACGGTGTGCGATACACACTTACCATCAAAAAATACATTGGCTTTTTTGCCTACTGAAACTTGATCAAATTGCATCTTGGTTCTTTCTCATCTGATTATTACGAATTACTTCTTTGCACGTTTCCGTTTTGCTGTCTCAGCAATTCGCATACGTAAGGCATTGAGTTTGATAAACCCACCAGCATCAGCCTGGTTATAGGCGCCACCATCATCATCAAAGGTCGCGATGTTTTGATCAAACAAGGTATTTGCAGAATCACGTGAGATTACGGATACAGAACCCTTATAGAGTTTTAAGCGTACAACGCCATTCACCATCTGCTGGGTATGGTCAATCAGAGTTTGCAAAGCAACACGCTCTGGTGCCCACCACAAGCCGTTGTAAATCAAGCTAGCGTAGCGTGGCATCAAGTCATCCTTTAAATGAGCCACTTCGCGATCGAGCATAATACTTTCAATGCCACGGTGTGCTTTGAGAAGAATTGTGCCGCCTGGGGTCTCATAGCAACCACGACTCTTCATGCCAACGAAGCGGTTTTCTACCAAATCAAGACGACCAATGCCATGTATGCCACCAATACGATTGAGCTCAGCCAATAACTCATGTGGCTTATAGGCTTTGCCATTAATCGCAACAGGATCACCGGCTTTAAATTCGATCTCAATAACTTCAGGAGTGTCTGGAGCCTTTTCAGGAGAAACCGTCCAACGCCACATAGACTCTTCTGCCTCTGCGTTTGGATTCTCTAAATGACGACCTTCGTAACTGATATGCAAGAGATTGGCATCCATCGAGTATGGTGAACCACCCTGCTTGTGTTTCATCTCAACTGGGATGCCATGCTTTTCTGCGTAAGCCATCAACTTCTCGCGTGAGAGGAGATCCCATTCGCGCCATGGTGCAATTACTTTAATTCCTGGCTCAAGAGCGTAGTAACCCAACTCAAAGCGTACCTGGTCATTACCTTTGCCAGTAGCACCATGGGATACAGCATCCGCACCGGTCAAACGAGCAATTTCAATTTGACGCTTAGCAATTAATGGGCGAGCGATCGAAGTGCCTAAGAGGTATTCGCCTTCGTAGATCGTATTGGCGCGGAACATTGGAAATACAAAGTCGCGAACAAACTCTTCACGCAAGTCATCAATAAAAATATTTTCTGGCTTGATACCAAATTGCAAGGCTTTTGCACGTGCTGGCTCTAGCTCTTCACCCTGGCCGAGGTCAGCAGTAAAGGTAACGATCTCGCAACCATAGGTGTCTTGAAGCCATTTCAAGATCACACTAGTATCGAGTCCACCTGAATAGGCTAGTACGGCTTTTTTAATATCAGACATGATTTTTTATTCAATCAAAAATTAATTAATAAACAACGAACACAAATTACTAAAATTGAGTATCAGTCCAAGCGGCCACAGAGCAAATACTCCATCAAGGCCTTCTGCACATGTAAGCGATTTTCTGCCTCTTCCCAAACAATACTTTGCGGACCATCAATCACGCCCGCAGAAACCTCTTCACCACGATGCGCTGGTAAACAATGCATGAATAATGCGTCCGGCTTTGCTAGTGACATTAACTCTTCATCGACCATCCAATCTTGGAAAGCATTCATGCGTGAAGTGTTTTCAGCTTCATAGCCCATGCTGGTCCAAACATCGGTAGTGACCATGTCTGCATCCTTGCATGCATCTTTTGGGTCAGCACAAATAGTGAGGTGTTTTGCCGCTGCCTTGGTTAAACGAGATGCGTCTAATTGATAACCTTCGGGCGCCGAGAAGCGAATCTGAAAATCCAAACACTCGGCAGCCTGAATCCAGGTGTAAGCCATATTATTAGCATCTCCAACCCAAGCAACTGTCTTACCTTGAATTGAGCCACGAGCTTCTACCAGCGTAAAGATATCTGCCAATACTTGGCAGGGATGATATTCATTGGTAAGACCATTAATCACTGGCACTCTGGATTTCGAGGCAAAACGCTCAATGATGTCTTGGCCGAAGGTGCGAATCATGATGATGTCCGTCATCCTTGAAATCACTTGCGCAGCGTCTTCTACAGGCTCGCCACGACCTAACTGGGTATCACGGGTATTGAGGTATACGGCATGCCCACCAAGCTGATGTATGCCCGCCTCAAAAGAAAGACGGGTACGTGTGGAATGCTTCTCAAAAATCATGGCCAATGTGCGGTCATGAAGCGGGTGCCAAGTTTCATAACTCTTGAACTTCGACTTGAGCCATGCCGCTCTTTTCAGCAGGTAGTCATACTCTTCGCGGGTAAGGTCAGAAAACTGCAGATAGTGCTTGACCTGACCAGGCACTTGAGGCTTTGCCAGAGATGTCATAGTTGAGCTTTCTACTAAAGTTTTGGCTTGCATTTTTTTCTTAAAACATTCGACTGCACGAAAATAGAACCTAAAGTCATCTTACGGCCAACTCAGGCTGTTAAGCTAGAGGGCTTAGTAATATTGATTCCCACCACCTTCTTGACGCGAACTTGAACCACAAAAAGCTTTTCATTCAAGGCATCACCACTTCTGGCAAACCATTTCGGCCCAGTGATTGGGCGGAGCGTCTGTGCGGGGTCATGGCTAGCTTTCGCCCCCCAGGAGATTCTGGAGACCCTCGCTTCACTTATTCGCCCTATGTCAGACCAGTGCTGATTGCAAAAGTGAAATGCGTTGTTATCGATACCAGACTAGGAGATCTTGATCCAAGGGCGCTTGACTTTGTCATGAACTTTGCCAAAGACAACGACCTTCCAATCGAAGAAGCTTGTGAGTTTGAACCCAAACCACAAACCCAGTCCTAAAAACAAAAACCCGCTCTGATGAGGAGCGGGCCTAGGCCGAAATTACTTCGACCAGCCTAAAACTATTACTGTATTACGCTGCCATCGCCTTAATGGCTGCGGACAAACGTGACTTCTGACGAGCTGCAGTATTTTTATGAGCAATCTTTTTGTCAGCAATCTTGTCGATTGTTGCTTGAGTTGCTGCGAATACTTTCGCTGCAGACGCTTTATCACCAGTTTCAATAGCCTTACGAACTGCCTTGATGGAAGTGCGTAGCTTTGAACGCAAACTGGAGTTGTGTTCGTTCTGTTTTACTGCCTGGCGTGCGCGCTTACGCGCTTGTGCTGTATTGGCCATCTTTAAACCTTGCCTCTATAAATTACAAAATGCGATTAGTTAAAAATCCTGCGGTCTTGCCAGATTCATAAGCAAGGTCGCCAAAACCCAAGATTTTACCTTAAAGGGGCAAAAAAGCCCAGTCGACCCATAAATAGGTGAAAATCGGCTCATGAACCTGCTTTCTGCCGCCGCCAAGGTTAGCTCCCTCACCATGCTGTCCCGTATTACGGGATTGCTCCGGGAGACCCTGATTGCCCGTAGTTTCGGGGCCTCAGAGTGGACGGATGCCTTTAATGTGGCATTCAGGATCCCCAATTTACTGCGTCGTTTATTTGCTGAAGGGGCCTTTTCTCAGGCTTTTGTACCTATTTTGGGAGAAATCTCCAAGGATGGGGACCAAAAACAGGCCCACATCCTCGTTAATGCGGTCGCCACCCTCTTATTTTGGGCTTTACTGCTCACGGTATTGCTAGGCGTCATTGGCGCGCCCTTGCTCATTCTGGTGATTGCTACCGGGTTTAGTGGTGGTCCAGCCTATGAGGCTAGCGTTGTGATGACCCGCATCATGTTTCCCTATATCGGGCTGATTTCTCTTGTTTCACTATCGGCTGGAATTTTGAATACTTTTCAGCGTTTCGCGATCCCAGCATTTACGCCGGTTTTATTAAACCTGGCTTTAATTGGAAGTGCGCTATTTTTAGCGCCCCATTTGGAGCAACCAATCTACGCCTTGAGTGTTGGCGTGCTCTTAGGTGGCGTCTTGCAATTAGCAATTCAGATTCCCGCACTTTCTCGCCTAGGACTTTTGCCGCGTATTGGTTTATTACCAGGCGCCGTTAAATCTGCTGTTGCCAACCCTGAAGCAAGGCGAGTTTTAAAGTTGATGGGGCCGGCAGTCTTTGCCGTATCGGTCGCACAAATATCCCTCATCATTAATACTAATATTGCCTCACGCTTACAAACTGGGAGTGTGTCCTGGCTATCCTATGCCGATCGCTTGATGGAGTTTCCAACAGCCTTATTAGGTGTAGCTTTAGGCACCGTTCTACTTCCAAGTCTGAGTAAGGCCAATGCAAAAAATGATTTAGCGCACGCCGGTGAATTATTAATCTGGGGATTGCAACTCACATTCTTATTAGCTACACCCTGCGCAATTGCGCTCTTTATTTTCGGTGAACCGCTTGCGGCAGTGTTGTATCACTATGGAAAATTTAATGCGCTAGATGTCCTAATGACGCAACGCGCATTAGCTGCTTATGGCGTTGGTTTGATTGGATTAATTTTGGTCAAAATTTTGGCGCCTGGTTTTTATTCACGCCAAGATATACGCACCCCAGTAAAAATTGGCCTGCTGGTTCTTGTCGCAACCCAGTTAGCAAACATCATTTTTGTTCCCTGGCTAGGACATGCAGGCCTGGCCCTCTCTGTTGGTGCTGGTGCCTGCCTCAATGCCGCTCTGCTATGGGTTGGCCTGCATCAGCGTGGCGCCCTGCCTAGCTCAGCTTGGGCGAAATACCTTGGGCAGCTGTTTGTTGCCTTGCTGCCTTTTTCAGCAGTCCTTTTTTATGCCGCTGGAGCCCATAATTGGATTGCCCTCCAGGCCGAACCCTGGACGCGCATTGGTCTGCTGGGGGCATGGCTGGCTGCTGCTGCCATTGTTTACTTTAGCACCCTAGGTCTTGTTGGAATTCGCTGGCAAAAATTCTTGCGTCATGCAAAATAGGAACTATGCCAACACAACAACTCGACTATTTCACCTCTTTAGTTGCTGAAGATGAACATTTTCCGCTGACGGAGGCGGCAATCGCCGTGGCGCAACATGCATATCCAGATTTAGATGTTCAAGGGGTACTAGATCAACTAGATCAACTCGGCAATAAGTTAAAGTCGCGAATCACTCCAGACACATCACCGATTCAGCGCTTGCAAATTCTGAAGCACTTTTTTTATGCCGAGTTAGGCTTTGGCCCTAACCCGAACGATTTCTATGCGCCTGAAAATTCTTATTTGCATTATGTGCTTGAGAATCGTAGAGGCATTCCGATTTCACTAGCTATTCTCATGATTGAATTGGGAAATCAAATTGGTTTAAAAATTCGTGGTGTTTCATTTCCAAACCATTTCATGATGCGCATCTCTTTGCAACAAGGCGAGGTCATCATGGATCCGCTTACCGGTGAATCACTCTCTAAAAATCAACTACAAGAAATGTTAGATCCCTACTTGGATGCCAAGGGCTACCGTGGCGAATTAAGCCTACCCCTCAATGTCTTCCTGCGGGCCTCTAACCCCCGTGAAATCTTGTCTCGCTTCCTGCGTAATCTCAAAATGATCTATTCAGAACATGAGCGTTGGGAACGCCTGCTAGGCATTCAAGAGCGTTTAGTGATCCTGCTGCCAGATTCAATCGAAGAAGTTCGTGATCGCGGACTCATCTTTGCCCAACTCGAATATTTACGCCCCGCTTTAGAGGATATGCATCGCTACCTGAGCGAATCACCAGAAGCAGAAGATGCTAGCGATATTCGTGAACATATTGCCACGCTAGAGAGCCAAGCGAAGTTTCATTAAGTCTTCGCCTGAAAGCATAAGCCTGACTATTGCTTTTGTTTGCGCTGAAATATTTTGTAAAGCGCAGCCAAAAGAACTGGTATTGCTGCAGCGCCAATACCAACCAAAACAATCACATTTAAGTTTTGGCGAATGATCGGAATATTTCCAAAAAAGTATCCAGCAATCACCAGGCCAAAAACCCACAGTAAGGCTCCGGTGATATTGAAAAACTGAAAACGTGAGAAGTTCATCTCAGAGACGCCCGCAATAAACGGTGCAAAGGTACGAATGATGGGTAAGAAGCGTGCCAAGATAATCGTCTTGCCGCCATGCTTCTCATAAAACGCATGGGTCTTTAATAACGCTCGCTGATCAATCCAGCGCGACTGACTACTAAAAATTCTTTTACCAATCCATCGCCCAATGAAGTAGTTGACAGTATTACCTGCCACCGCAGCGATAAACAAGCCAATGCACAAGGTCCAGAGATTGAAATGCTCGGTTGCGCAATAAGCCCCGGCAATAAACAAAAGCGAGTCCCCCGGCAAGAATGGTGCAATCACTAGACCAGTTTCAGCAAATACGATCGCAAACAACAAGCCATAAGCCCAGGGACCATATTGCGCAATCACCACATCTAGATGACGGTCAATGTGCAGAAATAAATCACTGAGTTGTAAAAGGGCATCCATCCACTGGCACTCCAAATATTGGCTTGATGCGGATATTAACAGGCTCTTATAATCAGGCATGCAAACTGAACCCTACATTCAGCATCTGCATGCTCCAGAGACCATTCCAGTACTGTGTATTGTGGGTCCTACTGGTGCAGGCAAAACCCATCTCGCCATGCTGCTTGCTGAGTACGCTAAATCTATTGGCTTGACGATTGAAATCATCAGCATGGACTCTGCATTGGTCTATCGTGGTTTAGATATTGGCAGCGCAAAGCCCACAAAAGCAGAACAAGCCGCAGTAATTCATCATCTCATTGATATTCTTGAGCCTACAGAGGTTTATTCAGCAGCACGCTTTGCTAAAGACGCCACTCGTCTTTGTACAGAAATCCGCAGCAGAGGAAATACTCCTGTAGTGGTCGGTGGCACGATGCTGTATTGGCGTGCCTGGGCACATGGACTCTCCGCTCTTCCAACCGCAAACCCAGAAATTCGTGTACGCCTAGATGAAGAAGGTAAAGCCATTGGTTGGCCAGCAATGCACGCCAAACTTGCGGCAGTAGATCCAGAAACAGCGGCACGCTTAAAACCCAATGATTCACAGCGGGTACAGCGTGCGCTAGAGGTGTTTGAGATCACCGGTAAGCCAATGTCCGCCTTGCTGGCTGACTCGCCTAGTGAAGATGGTAGAGAAGGCTCAAGCATTCCTGCATGGATTCAGTTAGTGTCACTTGAACCCAGTGATCGCGCAAGATTGCATGCCAACCTAGAAAAACGTTTTGACGAAATGCTCGCTGCTGGATTTATGGAAGAAGTCAAAGTGCTAAGTACCAATTCCAACTTACATGCAGATCTACCTGCCATTCGTTCGGTAGGCTACCGACAAGCATGGGAATTTCTGAACGGTGAAATTGATCTTGATCAGATGCGCCATAAAGCTCTGGCAGCCACAAGGCAGTTGGGTAAAAGACAATTGACTTGGTTGCGCGCAATTGCAGGCAGAAAAACCTTCGACCCCTTCAAGCCAGAAGAACTTGCAGCAGCACTGGACTACTGCAAAAGCACTTTACAAAAATAAAACGTTTGTTGCTTTAGATAACGATGGTTTGTGGCGCATCTTTAGGACGCTCTACAACCTCGCCAACAGTCCAAGCCTTGAGCCCTTGTGCCGTCAATGATTTGATTGCAGCATCTGCTTGGCTTGGAGAAACAATCACTACCATGCCAATACCACAGTTAAATACGCGAACCATCTCTGCATCAGCTACGCCACCCTTCATTTGCAACCAACGGAAGAGTTCTGGCATTTGCCAGCTATCACGATGCAATACTGCTTGGGTATTTTCTGGAAGAACACGTGGTACGTTATCCACTAAACCACCACCAGTAATGTGCGCCATCCCCTTCACATCAATCTCAGTGATGAGTTTCAAGAGAGGTTTCACATAAATCTCAGTTGGAGCCATGACTACATCGCCGAGAGGGCGACCACCTAAATCATCGGTTGGCTTTGCGCCTGCACGTTCAATAATTTTGCGGACTAATGAGTAGCCATTGGAGTGGGCGCCACTCGAACCAATTGCCAAGATAACATCGCCAGGGACAATCGTATTGCCAGTAATAATTTTCGATTTCTCAACTGCACCAACTGCAAATCCAGCCAAGTCATACTCACCTGGGGGATACATACCAGGCATCTCAGCAGTTTCACCACCGATGAGTGCACAGCCAGATAACTCACAACCTTTAGCAATACCGCCAACTACAGTGGCTGCAGTATCGACAGTAAGCTTGCCGCAAGCAAAGTAATCCAAGAAGAAAAGAGGCTCTGCACCCTGGACCAAAATATCGTTGACGCTCATAGCAACCAAGTCTTGACCAATAGTATCGTGGCGATTCCACTCAAACGCTAAGCGAAGCTTAGTTCCCACACCATCAGTGCCCGATACCAAAACAGGCTCTTTATAGCGCTTAGGCACCTCAAAAAGGGCTCCAAAGCCACCAATTCCAGCCAAGACACCTTCTCGCATAGTCTTCTTGGCTAGCGGCTTAATGCGATCTACTAAGTCATCCCCAGCGTCAATATCGACGCCAGCATCGCGATAAGAAAGGCCTTTTGATGGGGAATTAGTAGATGAAGTCATGTCAGAGTCGGAATATTGGTGAAAAATGTCACTTGGTCAGTAGAATCATTGAATTCTAGAGGATTACTTGTAATGGCTGAAATTTTTACCCCTTTTCTGGCTGCTTTTATTCTGGCCTATATCCTAAGGCCCGCTTTTCTATGGCTAGAAGGACGTCGCATACCTGCAATTGCAGCGGCTGGGCTCAGTGTCATTCTTGGATTAGGCGTGGTCATAGCGATTTTGGGCCTCTTTATTGGTCTCCTCAAAATCGAAATTCCCCTCATCAAGGAGCAGTTGCCCGACTGGATCGCAAATACCCAGGCTTGGCTTGGGCCCAAATTGGCAGAGCTTAATCTGAATGTCGACTGGGGTGCTTTAAAAACAACCGCTTCTCAAAAAATTTCGACGCATATTAGCGACAACGCTGATTCACTCATGACAAGTACTTTTGAAACTGTACTCATGTCTGGTAGCTCGGTCATCGCAGCTTTTGTCAATTCTGTTTTGATTATTTTTGTGATGTTCTATTTACTGATTGACTGGGATCACTTCTTTGGACTAATCAAAAAAATTGTGCCCGTGCGTGCGCAAGAAACAGTTCACCACCTAGCGATGCACACCGATGGCTTGCTCTCGCAATATTTACGTGGCATGGTCATCGTCATTTCGATCATGTCTGCTTTTTACAGTATTGGTCTTAGCTTAATTGGCATTAAAGGGGCAGTAGCGCTTGGTGTATTTACAGCCTTAATGATTGTGATTCCTTATATTGGAATTACCCTTGGCTTAACGCTTGCAGTCCTCTCTGCTATTTTGCAATTTGGTATCGGCACAGAACTCTTAGCCGTGTTAATCCTCTATGGCATTGGCCAACTCCTCGAAGGTTTTTTCTTAACCCCCCGCCTAGTAGGTGAGCGTATTGGTCTCCATCCCGTTGCGGTGCTATTCGCCTTGCTACTCTTTGGCAAACTCTTTGGGTTTTTTGGAGTATTACTTGCCCTACCAATTAGCGCTGTCAGCTTGGTATTAGTTCAATATCTTTGGTCTGTGTATACGCAAAGCTCCTGGTATCAAAAATAATCTCTCAGGAATGAATACGCCTCCGCTTCCAAGACAGTTTGCTTTAGATCTTAGTCATACACCCAAAGCTAGTCTCGATAATTACTTGCCTAGTAATGACAGAGCGCTGATTTCTACTTTGCAAACGCTTTGCAAAACTTGGGAAAATCAATCCAGCAATCCCAATAGCAATCCACTCAATCATCGCTGGATTTATTGGTGGGGCCCAGAAGGATCTGGACGAACCCATCTCTTGGGGGCGATGACAAATGCCGCTGAGCATACAGGGATTGAGTCTTTTTCTCTGAACCCTAGAGAGCCCATCTCTTGGGTTCGTCTTGAAGAAAAAATGAGCGCTCTGGCACAAAGTGATGCGCCCTCGGTGATTACTGTTGATGATGTAGATGCATTGGATGAGCGTTTGGTTGGCGCCCTGTTTCGCATTCTGAATGGTGTTCAGGCTAGCAAGAATATTCATATATTGATGACGGGCAAGGCTGCGCCAGCTAATTTGGACTTACGCGAAGATCTACGGACCCGCCTAGGATGGGGTTTGGTCTTTCAAACACAGCTTTTGGATGATGATGAGAAAATACAAGCTTTAGAGCAAGCTGCTAAAGCACGAGGATTGGTTTTATCACCTGACGTATTGCCTTGGCTGCTCAATCGCTTTTATCGCGATATGCCCAATTTGATGGCCTTGATTGATGCTTTGGATGCGTATTCATTAGAAACAAAACGTGCTGTAACCTTACCTCTCGTTCGCGAGCTCTTACAGCCAAAATAATTTACTTCATATTCAATTTGTGACCCAGTTAGCCCTTTTCGACTTAGACAGCACCCTCCTCCCTTGCGATAGCGATTATGAGTGGGGTCAATTTTTAGCGCGCATCGGCGTAGTCGATGGTGTTGATTACGCTAAAAAAAATGAGCGCTTTTATCAAGACTATAAAGAAGGCAAGCTCGATATTCATGCATTTCTCCGCTTTTCCTTAAAGCCACTTTCAGAACATTCCCGCGCGCAACTCAAGGAATGGCATGACACTTTCATGAAGGAAGTAATCAATAGCCACCTCCGTCAGTCGGCGATTGACTTAGTCAAACGACATCAAGATGCTGGGGATATATGCTGCGTCATCACCGCTACTAATAGCTTTGTTACACGCCCAATCGTGGAAAGCTTTGGCATCGAACACCTGATTGCAACCGAACCCGCTACAGTCGGCGATAGTCCCTTAGCTAACTTCACTGGCGAGGTGAAAGGTATACCGAATTTTCGTGAAGGCAAGATTCAAAACTTACATGAATGGCTGGCAGCTCAAGAACTATCTTTCGATAAGATGCCGCGAAGCTATTTCTACTCTGATTCCATCAATGACCTCCCCTTATTAGAAGAGGTTAGCAATCCTGTTGCTACCAATCCAGATGAACGTCTGCGCAATGTGGCCAATAAACGCAACTGGCCCATTCTTGAATTGTTTGCATGATTACTAAATTCATCAAACGCATCTTGCGTCGCGACCCCATGGTCAAGCATACGCAAGCTAACAATACCGGGGCACCAAAACGCATTCCCAAAAAAGCGCATCGTATTGATCCCCATTTGCTCTCAAAGAATGCCGTCAAAGTCACTGACACTCTTCAGCAAGCTGGCTTTGAAGCCTTTATTGTTGGTGGCGCAGTACGTGATCTTGCACTGGGGATTGGTCCAAAAGATTTTGATGTGGCTACCAATGCCACTCCAGACCAAGTCCAAAGACTATTTCGTAAAGCGCGCCTCATTGGCCGACGTTTTCAGATTGTGCATGTCACATTTTTTGGAAAAGGCCACCCTGAAATCATTGAAGTCTCTACCTTTAGAGCTCTACTAGATAATGCTGGCGATCATGTTGCCGAAAGCGGGCGCATATTGCGCGATAACGTGTGGGGCTCGCAAGGCGAAGATGCAGCAAGACGAGACTTCACCATCAATGCCATGTATTACGATCCCTCTAGCGAAACTGTGCTCGACTATCACGGTGGCATGGCTGACATGCAAAAGAAAACTTTGCGCATGATTGGCGATCCTGCAAAACGCTATCGTGAAGATCCAGTTCGCATGCTCAGAGCCATTCGCTTTGCTGCTAAAACTGGATTTACATTAGATGCAGCAACCCGTGCACCGATTGCCAAGCTAAGCAATCTTTTGCAAGACGTCCCATCAGCCAGATTGTTTGATGAAATCCTGAAGTTACTGATGTCAGGATATTCTTGGGCTGCAATTCAAGGCTTAAAAGATGCCGGTCTTCATCACGGTCTACTGCCATTACTCGACCATATTCTGGATAGTGGCGAGGGCTCTAAGGGTGCGAACGATTTCGTGAAATTGGCATTGGCCAATACAGACCAACGCATTCAATCCGGCAAAAGTGTTTCGGCAGGATTCTTATTCGCCACCCTGCTTTGGCCCGATCTGCTTAAAAACTGGAAAGCGAATATTGCCAAGGGGATATCTAATATCCCCGCACTGCATGACGCCATGGACGATACGATTGCTACCCAAAGTAGTGGGATGACGATTCAGCGTCGTTTTGAAAGTGATATGCGGGAGATCTGGTCAATGCAGCCCCGCTTTGAAAAGCGAGTTGGGCGCTATCCCCATCGGCTAATCGAATCTCCACGCTTTAGGGCGGGTTATGACTTTATGCTCCTGCGCTGCGCAACTGGTGAACAAGACCCTGCAATTGGGCAATGGTGGACTGACTTCATTGCTGCCGATCCAGCTGGTCAAGAAGCCTTAATGGCCAGCGCCAAGGCTGAACTGGGTAGTAGCGCTAGCTCTCCTGCCAAAAGGAGGCGTCGTAGAAAGCCTAAATCTGACTCATCTCCCGAACCTGAAGCAGGCTAAGCAAACTTAGAGAAATTTCAGTAAAGTAGTTTTATCTCTAGTTTGGAATCGTATGGCACGAGCATTTATCGGATTTGGCGGCAACATTGGCGACACACGCCAGCTCATCACTGACGCCATTGTTTGTCTGGCACTACGCTCGGAATTACAAATTCTGGCTAAAAGCTGCTTTTATCAAAGCGCGCCTATTGACGCCACTGGTGGTGATTACATCAATGCTGTCATCGAAATTGAAACTGAACTCACGCCCTACGGCCTTCTGCATGTCTGCCAATCAATCGAGCAGGAGTTTGGCAGAGAGCGTCCCTACTCAAACGCACCACGTACACTTGATCTAGATATCCTATCTTTTGAGGGCGTGATCCAAAATGAAACTGAGCTGATATTGCCTCACCCCAGAATTATTGAACGCTCATTTGTTCTACTCCCCCTCCTCGAAATAGCCCCTCATTTCTTTTTGCCAGATCTAGGTGAACTGAAGACTTATTTACCCAAAGTAGCCCACCAAAGAATTGAGAAACTACCCTGCAGGAACTGTAATTGTGGGGAAAAAGCCGTTTATAGCCAATCGGCACATTAATTCATTAAACTCTCGCCATGGGTTACTTACAAGGCGATAAGCCAATCTCCATTACCAAGCTTCTCGCTATGCATGCTGAGCGAGAAAAAATTACTATGCTGACCGCATATGACTCGACCATGTCAGCGCTACTCAATCGCTGTGGAGTCGAGGTCATTCTGATTGGCGATTCATTAGGTAATGTGATTCAGGGTCACTCTAGTACTACTCCAGTGACTGTTGAGCAAATGGTCTATCACACCGAATGTGTGGCACGCGCCAATACCCACGCATTTTTGATATCTGATCTGCCCTTTGCAAGTTATGGCGATCCAATACAAGCATTAGATTCCGCAGCAGAACTCATGCGCGCTGGTGCCGATATGATCAAGCTTGAAGGCGGAGACTGGCAAGCAGACATCATTCAATATCTCGTTGAGCGTAGTGTTCCTGTTTGTGCGCACCTTGGCTTACTTCCGCAGTCAGTGCATCTTTTGGGCGGCTATAAGGTACAAGGAAAATCTAAGGATGCTGCAAGTCATATGCTCGAGCAAGCACTTACTTGCCAAGCAGCTGGTGCACAAATGTTAGTGCTTGAGGCGATTCCCTCTTCGCTTGGAGAAAGAATTACTGAAGAGCTTCATATTCCAACCATCGGAATTGGTGCAGGGCCAGATTGCTCTGGTCAGGTATTGGTTCTGCAGGATATGTTGGGCATTAGCCCAGGTAAGCCACCCAAGTTTGTTAAAAACTTTATGGATGGTCACCAGTCGATTGAAGCAGCCGTTAAAGCTTATGTTCGCGAAGTTAAATCCGGAAAATTCCCCGGACTTGAACACGGTTTTGCTGGCTAATTTCTCGCCAACTCTTAACTAAAGAAGCTCTTTACTCCATCAAACCAGCCCTTTTGCTGTGGACTGTGTTTATCGCCACCAGATTTGAGGCTTTCATCAAACTGCTGCAGTAATTTCTTCTGTTCATCAGTCAATTTCACTGGGGTCTCCACCAAAACATGGACGAAAAGATCTCCCACTAAAGTCGAGCGCAATCCTTTAATACCTTTGTTACGCAAACGGAAAGTTTTACCAGTTTGAGTGCCTTCCGGAATCGGAAATTCAACGCGACCCGATAAGGTTGGAACTTCGATTTCACCGCCAATGGTTGCCGTTGCAAATGAGATCGGCATTTGCACGTGCAAATCACTGCCATCACGCTCAAATACTGGGTGCGGCTTAACGCGTACTTCTACGTAGAGGTCGCCCGAAGGTCCGCCATTAATGCCAGGCTCGCCATTACCAACTGAGCGAACGCGCATACCATCATCAATACCTGCTGGAATTTTGATTTCCAAAGTTTTTTGTTCTTTGTGCTTTCCGGAACCATGACAGGTTTTGCAAGGCTTCGGAATGTACTCGCCAGTGCCACGGCACTTAGGGCAGGTCTGCTGCATCGAGAAGAAGCCTTGTTGAACACGCACTTGGCCATGGCCATCACAGGTAGAACATTTTTCTGCTTTTGTACCAGGCTCAGCACCAGTGCCGTGACAAGGCTTACAGTTACTCCAACTTGGAACGCGAATCTGTGTGGTGTAGCCCTCAGCCGCTTGCTCGAGACTGATATCCATGTTGTAACGCAGATCCGAGCCCTTATAGACCTGTGGACCAGATTGACGTCCGCCGCCTTGACCAAAAATATCGCCAAAGATATCGCCAAAAGCATCGGCAAATCCACCGCCACCGAAGCCACCACCGCCAAAGCCACCGCCCATTGATGGATCAACACCAGCATGGCCATACTGATCATAAGCTGCGCGCTTATTTGGATCAGAGAGTGTTTCGTAAGCTTCTTTAGCTTCTTTAAATTGAGCTTCCGCCGTTTTGCTATCAGGATTGCGATCAGGGTGATACTTCATAGCCATTTTGCGATAAGCCTTTTTCAGGTCCTCCTCGCTGGCACCTTTTGCTACACCAAGTACTTCATAAAAATCGCGTTTACTTTTCGGCACGGCCAATTCCTCTCTACAACCTGAATGACACAAGTCGGCACGAGGCCGACTTGTTGTTTAAGCACATCAAAACTACGTTAACGAATGTCTGATTTCAGAATCACTTCTTGTCATCAACCTCTTTAAAGTCAGCATCAACAACATCTGCATCTGGAGCAGCTTGTTGTGCACCACCAGGAGCTGTGCCAGCCGCTGCACCAGCTTTAGCTTGTTCTGCAGCCATCACCTTCTCGCCCAGCTTCTGACTGGCTTTACCCAAAGCCTCAGTCTTCGCTTCAATAACGGCCTTATCGCTGCCTTTGATAGCCTCATCCAACTCTTTAAGAGCTGCCTCAATGGCTTCTTTTTCAGCAGCCTCTAAGCTAGCACCATGCTCTTCCAAAGCCTTCTTGGTAGAGTGCGCCAAAGCATCAGCAGTATTGCGCGCTGTTACCAACTCTAATGCTTTCTTATCTTCAGCAGCATTAGCTTCAGCATCTTTTACCATGCGCTGAATTTCTTCTTCAGTTAAGCCAGAATTTGCCTTGATGGTGATCTTGTTCTCTTTGCCGGTGGTTTTATCTTTTGCGGTTACATGCAAAATACCGTTGGCATCGATATCAAAGGTCACTTCAATCTGCGGCATACCACGTTGTGCAGGTGCAATTCCTTCGAGATTAAATTCACCGAGCAACTTGTTTGCAGCAGCCATCTCACGCTCGCCTTGGAAGCACTTGATAGTTACAGCGGGCTGGTTGTCTTCCGCAGTGGAGTAAACCTGTGAATGCTTGGTAGGAATCGTAGTGTTCTTTGGAATCATCTTAGTCATGACGCCGCCAAGAGTTTCGATACCCAATGACAATGGGGTAACGTCTAAGAGCAATACGTCCTTACGATCACCAGACAATACAGAACCCTGAATTGCAGCACCAACAGCTACTGCCTCATCTGGATTGACGTCTTTGCGTGGCTCTTTGCCAAAGATTTCTTTTACCTTGTCTTGAACCGCAGGCATACGAGTTTGACCGCCGACCAAAATCACATCATCGATATCGGCTACGTTTACGCCAGCATCTTTGATTGCAGTTAAGCAAGGACCAGCTGTGCGCTTAATTAACTCCTCAACCAAAGACTCTAACTTGGCGCGGGTCAACTTCAAGTTCAAATGCTTCGGACCACTAGCATCAGCCGTCACGTAAGGCAAGTTGATTTCAGTTTGCTGTGCGGATGACAATTCGATCTTGGCTTTTTCAGCAGCATCTTTCAAACGTTGCAATGCCAAAACATCTTTACTCAAATCAACGCCTTGTTCTTTCTTGAATTCAGCGATGATCCAGTCAATGATGCGTTGGTCAAAATCTTCACCACCTAAGAAGGTATCGCCATTGGTAGAGAGCACTTCAAACTGCTTCTCACCATCCACGTTAGCAATCTCAATAATGGATACGTCGAATGTACCGCCACCCAAGTCATAAACGGCGATCTTACGATCTACCTTGTCTTGCTTGTCCAGACCGAAAGCCAAAGCAGCTGCAGTTGGCTCATTGATAATGCGCTTCACATCTAAGCCAGCAATACGGCCAGCATCTTTAGTTGCTTGACGTTGACTGTCATTAAAGTAAGCAGGAACCGTAATGACTGCCTCTGTCACTTCTTCGCCGAGATAGTCTTCGGCAGTCTTTTTCATCTTGCGCAAGATTTCAGCGGAAACTTGCTGTGGCGCCATTTTCTTATCACGTGCTTCAACCCATGCATCACCGTTATCAGCAGCAATAATTGAATAAGGCATGAGGCCAATATCTTTTTGCACTTCAGGATCTGTAAATTTACGACCCATCAAGCGCTTGACTGCGTAGATTGTATTTTTAGGGTTGGTAACTGACTGACGCTTAGCTGGTGCGCCAACTAATACTTCGCCATCCTCAACGTAAGCGATGATGGATGGAGTTGTGCGAGCGCCTTCTGCGTTCTCGACAACTTTAGGTGCATTGTTTTCAACAACAGAAACGCACGAGTTAGTGGTTCCTAAGTCGATTCCGATAATCTTTCCCATAATTACTCCAAAAAATGAAATTACTGTGTTGTGCTTCTAATGTGTTTTAGGCAACCCCAAGGACTGCCGCAAATATTCCAATACTCAATAAGTGGGGTCTAAAAAGGGGAATTCAAGGGCTGAAATAGCAAAAAAGGCAGAAATCTGCCTTTTTGATGCCTTTTTAGGGATTTAACCCCTATTTTTAGTTTATTTCGGGGCGCTGACGGTGACCAAAGCAGGTCTAAGTACCCGATCTGCCACGGTATAGCCCCGCTGGAGTACTGAAACTACCGTATTAGCCTCCTGCTCAGACGGGACCGAAGCAATCGCCTGATGGTGGTGCGGATCAAACTTATCGCCTACCGCAGGATTAATTTCGGTCATGCGACCTTTTTCGAAGGCAGATAAAAGCTGCTTGAGAGTAATTTCCAGTCCTTCTTTAAAGGCCTTGGCATCGCCAGCATCTGTACTTAAAGCAGCATACAAACTATCGGTCACCGGTACTAAATGTTCCGCAAAACTCTCAATCGCAAACTTATGCGCCTTAGCAACATCTTCAACGGCGCGACGGCGAATATTTTCACCTTCTGCTTTGGCACGTAAAAAATGATCCTGTAATTCGCCAAGCTTTTGATTGAGCTCTGCAATCTCCTCTTCAGGAGTTTTAACGGCGGCAACTTCCGGAGACGCCTCAGCCGAACCTTCTGCCGCTGGATTTTCTTGTTCTGGGTTTTGATTTTCTTGTGTCATGGATACTAATTCGCTTTTCTGGATTTTGCTCTACGTAAGACTAGTACTTTTCAATATTGGGGCAATCTATTCAATTTCAAGTATTGGATTTTTCAGCTAAATCAGCTCTCGTAGCACGTTGAGCCAACTCCTCTTTAGACTCGGTGCCCAGATTCCACCCCAGCAAGTGCTGATAGGCTATGTCACCTAGAGCTTCAATCCATTTCGGATTGCTGTTCAAACAAGGGATATAGCGATAATCATTGCCACCATGGTCTAAGAATATTTCTTTAGCTTCCATCGCAATCTCTTCGAGCGTCTCTAGACAGTCTGCCGGAAATCCTGGGCAAAAAATATCAAGGCGCTGGCAACCTTCTTTTGCTAACTTCTCAATGGTTGGTGCGGTATACGGCTTTAACCATTCAGCTTTGCCAAAGCGTGATTGAAAGGTAACGATGTACTGACCTGGCTCGAGACCCAAAGACTCGCCAAGCAGGCGACCCGTTTTCAAACACTCGCAGTGATAGGGATCACCCTTCATCAAATTGCGCTTAGGCAATCCATGGAAAGACATTACAAAGCGATCGCCTCTTGCGAAATCTGGATAACCGTCTTTATCCCAGGCGCTGAGCACCTGATCGCGAAGTGCGGAAATATAGGCTGGATTGTCATGGTAGTACTTCACTGAACGCAGCTCAGGCTGACTTCTCCAGGTACTCAGAACCCGAAAGACTTCATCAAAACTAGAGGCGGTAGTAGTAGCTGAATATTGGGGATACAAAGGCAGTAGCAGCAAACGCTCCATGCCCTGCTCCTTCAAGCTCTCCAAAGCTTCTTGAGTGGATGGCTTGCCATAGCGCATCGCTAGATCAACCAAAACAGTATGGCCTTCATTGGCAAACTTCTCACTCAACTCTTTCGCCTGCAAACGAGAATAGTGCATCAGCGGTGATCCGAGCTGTGGCAACCAAATTGATGCGTATTTTTTTGCTGACTGACTGCTGCGAATTGGCAAAATGATGCCGTTCAAAATGAACCACCAAATAATGCGTGGAATTTCTACGACACGCGGATCAGAGAGAAACTCCTTTAAATATGCTCTCACTGCTTTTGGCGTTGGTGCAGATGGCGTACCCAAGTTCAGCAGAAGGACTGCTGTTTTGGTGGGTCGTAGATGTGGATTCTGATTCAAAATAGTTTGTCTTTAATAAATGTTAAATACTGGTAATCAATTTTGGGAGCTGAGGGCGCCTGACAGCAACTTGGAAGTGATGTCCACAATTGGAATCACTCTGTCATAAGCCATACGAGTTGGCCCAATCACCCCGAGAGTACCAACAATCTGACCATCTACGCTGTAAGGCGCGCTAATTACTGCTAAATCCTCATAGGGCAATAAATCACTTTCACCGCCAATAAAGATTTGAATACCATCAGCATGGCTTGAGACATCGAGCAATTGCATCAGTACAGATTTTTGCTCCAACATATCAAACATCTTACGCAGCTTATCAAGATTAGAGCTTAAGTCACCGACATTTAGTAAGCGACGTTCACCTGAGAGCACCATATCACCGCGGCCCATATCGTAATCGGCAACACCACTTTGAAGCGCTAAAGCCATCAAACCAGAAATATCTGCTCTTAAGTTATCTAGATCAGATTTGAGATGTAACCGTACCTGCTCAAAGCTTTTTCCGGCAAATTGTATATTGATGTAATTGCCAGCCTCAATTAACTGGCTTGGCGTGTAATCCTGACTTGTTGGCAAAATCCGGTTTTGCACATCACCCTCTGGAGTGACCATGATTAATAAGATCTTACCTTCACCTAATCGTAAAAACTCAATATGTTTAAAAACTTGGGCTCGCTTGGGAGTCATCACCACTCCTGCAAAATGACTCAAGTTAGACAAAATCTGAGCGGCAGAATTTAAAACCCGTTGTGGGGAATCTGGCAAAAGTCCTTTTTCAAGCTCGCGGGTAGCAATTTCTTCTAAGGGTCGAACCGTGACCATAGTGTCTACAAATAGGCGATAGCCTCTCGGGGTCGGAATTCGGCCTGCAGAGGTATGGGGACTAGTCACCAGACCCATATCCTCCAAATCCGCCATCACATTGCGAATAGTAGCGGCAGAGAGGTCTAAACCAGAGAACCTGGATAGGGTGCGCGAGCCAACAGGCTGCCCCTCCTCGATATAACGCTCGATGAGAGTTTTGAGTAAAGCGCGGGAACGTTCATCCATGGTGGAAGGGATTTTATGCCTATGGTTTAATCGTTATATGTTAAGCCCATCCCCAAATTCTTCCAAGAAGGCATTTAGCCGGGTAGCTCTCGTCGGCAAATTGCAGGCAGATGGGGTTGAAGAGCGCTTAAATGACCTAGCCAAACTGGTTTCAGGCCTGGGTTGTGAGGTTTTTATTGAGGCCGATACTGCCGCCCACCTTGGCTTAAATAGCTACCCCACCAAAACAGCCCAAGACTTTGCAGGGGCAATTGACCTAGTAGTAGTTTTGGGCGGTGACGGAACCATGCTGGGTATCGCTCGTCAATTGGCGGGCAGCAACGTTCCGCTCGTCGGAATCAATATGGGTCGCCTAGGCTACATGACTGATATTCCAATTCAGTCTGTAAAAGATACTCTCTCGAAAATCATCGCCGGTGAATACGAGGCTGATACCAGAACATTGTTAGATGCTGTTGTACTTCGTGACGGCAAAGTCATTAATCGTGCCTTGGCACTTAACGATGTTGTCGTAAATCGCTCTGGGATTTCTGGGATGGTGGAGTTAGCAGTACGCGTCAATGGATCTTTTATGTATAACCAAAGATCCGATGGTTTGATTGTCTCGACTCCAACCGGCTCAACTGCTTACGCTCTATCTGCTGGCGGCCCCATTTTACACCCGCATGTTGCAGGTATTTTGTTGGTACCAATTGCACCCCACTCACTTTCTAATCGGCCGATTGTGTTGCCACAAGATAGCGTTACAGTGATTGAGGTCATTAACGGCCTCGAAGTGATTGTCAATTTTGACATGCAATCGCAAACCAATTTACAGAGTGGCGATACGATCGAAGTCCGTCAATCCGATAAAACAATTGACCTTTTACACCCCAGCAATCACAGCGACTACAAAACTTTGCGTGAGAAATTGCATTGGAATGAGTACCCGTCGACTTTCTAATGTCGAGTTCTTTGCTACGCTAATACATGCTTCAAACTATCTCACTTCGTGACTTCGTCATTGTTGATCAACTAGAGCTAGACTTCTCTGCTGGGTTCACTGTCCTCACGGGCGAAACCGGCGCTGGTAAATCGATCCTATTGGATGCGCTTAGCCTAGTTCTGGGTGAGCGCGCTGACAGTAGCCAAATACGGGAAGGTAGCAATCGCGCTGAAATCTCAGCCCTCTTTCGAATTAATCCAGAACTGCTTCAATCATTTGGTCAATGGCTAGACGAACAAGGCTTTCCCACTGAAGATGATGGTCAAAGTCTTTTACTTAAAAGAACTGTAGAAAGTAACGGCAGAAGTCGTGCTTTTATTAATGGCAGTGTTGCTACCTTGGCACAACTACGTGAAGCAGGCGACCAGCTCGTAGACATTCATGGGCAACATGCACACCAGCTATTACTAAAGGGTGGCGCTCAACGAGAGCTGCTCGATCGTCATGCTGGCTTATTACCACTCGCCACTGAGGTGGCCCAATCATTCAGAACACTGAATGAATCTCGTCGCCGCCTAGAACAAGCAGAAAATGCAGGGCAAGATATTGAGCGTGAACGTGAGCGCTTAGAGTGGCAACTAGAAGAGCTCACTGAGCTATCGCCACAAGAGGGTGAGTGGCTCAGCATTCATAGTGAACATGCACGACTTGCCAATGGCGCAAAAATTATTGGCGGCTGCCAAGAAGCGATTGAAGCCTTAAGTGACGCTGATAACTCGATTGAATCTAGTCTCTCTAAGGTATGCGGCACTATTGGCGCATTAGCAGAACATGATCCAGCCCTCAGTAATATTAGCGAGGCCCTGGAATCTGCCCAAATTCAATTAGATGAAGCCATTCATAGCCTCAATCGATACTTACAAAAAGTAGATCTCGACCCCGCACGACTTGCCCAAGTTGAAGAGCGCATGCAAGCCCTTCATGGCGCTGCTAGAAAATACCGTACTGAGGCAGATGGATTACCAGCGCTACTACAAGAGACCGCTGAATGCCTAGATGCCCTGACTGCATCTCAGAATATTGAAGCCTTGCGTGAAAAAGTAAAGCAGGAAGAAGCCGCTTATCTCAAACTTGCAAAACAACTCTCGCAAAAACGCGCAGAGGCCGCAAGCGACCTAGGCAAATTGGTTACGGATGCAATGCAGGATTTATCCATGGCAGGGGGACGCCTGGAGATCGCCTTAACTCCACTAAATGAAGGTGGGTCACACGGCTTAGAGCAAGTTGAATTTTTGGTTGCAGGGCATGCTGGCAGTACGCCACGCTCTTTGGCTAAAGTTGCCTCCGGCGGCGAGCTGGCACGTATCAGTCTGGCAATAAGCGTCATTACTAGCAAAGCATCATTTACACCCACCCTCATATTTGATGAAGTTGATGCGGGGATTGGTGGTGCTGTTGCAGAAACTGTTGGCAAGCTGTTACACCAATTAGGACAATCTCATCAAATCTTGTGCGTCACCCATTTACCTCAAGTTGCAGCACAAGGCAATCACCATCTCAAAGTTAGCAAGTCACAATCAGGCGATAAAACAATCTCGCAAGTACAACCTTTAGGTAGGGTAGAGCGTGTCGAAGAGGTCGCTCGCATGTTGGGTGGCGCAACAATCACTGATACCACTCGTCGCCATGCTCGCGAGTTACTGGAACACAACTAGACTTTAAGAACTTCTCTCAGCGTCAGAAGATGCCTGGAAGATTTCCAGCCAGAGTGAGGTCACAGCAGACCTAGCATTGCTTAATTCAGACTCGTTATCTAGCTTAATACGGGTTTTTTCTGCCCCATCCAGACGCAGGCGATGTTGACGTGATCTTAATAGGCGATAAGCATTGCCCACTGAGTCAGCAATTTTTTTATCAATCAAACCTACCTCTCCTGCAATGCGGAGTAAGGCAATATTGCCAAGATTACCAATCAGTTGTGAGTGTTGATGTGAGTAAGCCAGAACTAAGAACTGCACAATAAATTCAATATCCACCATTCCGCCAGAGTCGTGCTTGAGGTCGAACTCACCACTTGCATTGGGATGACCTGCATGAACCTTACGACGCATCTCCAGAATTTCAATCCGCAGCTGATCAATATTTCGTTGTTGGCTTAATACCTCTGAGCGCACTAGCTCAAAGTCCAAGCCTACGACTATATTACCCGCCGAGCAGCGTGCCCTAGTTAAAGCTTGATGCTCCCAAACCCAAGCAGCATTATCACCTTCACGCATTTGATACTTTTTAAATGCCTCAGCATTGGTTACCAAAAACCCAGCAGAGCCATTCGGGCGAAGCCGAGTATCGATTTCAAATAAACTGCCGGTCGATGTAAACGCAGTTAACCAATTAATCATGCGTTTAGCTAACAGCGCATAGATTTCTTGCGCAGCATAATCAGCCTCATCCGATTGGTACAAAAATACCAAATCAAGATCAGAAGCATAGCCAAGCTCTTTACCGCCCAACTTGCCATACGAAATCACTGCAAATGGCGCAAGGAAATCTGGTGGTAAACCAAATTTCTGAGCTACACCAGGCCATACCCGTTCAAATGTAGCCTGCAACATCAGATCGGCTAATGCGGATAAATGATCGCTCACCTTTTCAACTGATAGAGGCTCATCAACACCGATACCAAGGTCAGCTAAGAGCGTGATAAATGTCTCAGTATGGTGAGTCACGCGCAAAATATCCATCGCCTGTTCCGAGCCATCACCTTCAGTCATGACGTCATCAAGACGCATGTTCAGATTGGCTTTTACTTCTCGCCAATACTCTTCAGGCTGCTCGATCAAGGCCATCTCAGTTCTTGAGTTGAGTAAGTGATCCAATAAATGTGGGTGCCTTGTCAGGTATTGAGCGCCCCATTGAGATGCTTTGAGTAAATCAAGCACATTGAATAGCGCCCTTGGGTATTCAGCCAAGATAGATAAGTAAGCACTGCGTCTTGCAATAGCCTCTAGTAAATCAAAAAATCGCAATAGAGCCTGATCACCTCCATCATATTGCAAGCTTTCTGCAGCCTTACGCATCAAATTATCAAAGATAAGTCGACTTTTCTCGGGCAGCTGTCTTTGCTTGGGACTGTCAACCCAGTTATTCCAGCGCGCAAGCGTTTTTGGGAAATATTGCGCATCTGGCTCCCAACTTAAATCTATAGGAGCTAGCTCTAATCGAGAACTATCATCTAATAAGAACGCTTTTTCAAACAGACGAGCAACATTATTTTGGTGACGATCTAACTCAGCCATGAAAGATTGACTCTCGCCTTCTAGACCCCCTTCTGCCATTGTTGCTGCCAAGCGTGAACGAGCCGACTCATCATCTGGTAGGTAGTGGGTTTGTTGATCATCCCAAACTTGAATACGATGCTCGAGGCGCCTCAAAAAAATGTAAGCCGACTGCAAGGCCTCGATTTCTTCTGGGGGCAAAATTCCTCGCCGCTCAATCAGACTAAGAACCTCTAAAGTGGGGCGGATCCTAAAGCGAGGGTCGGTTCCTCCCCGCATCAACTGAAACATTTGCACTAGAAACTCAATCTCTCGAATGCCGCCGCGACCCAACTTAATATCACGGGAGCGGCCCTGATGTCCAGACGATCGCTTATCAGCCTCATACTGAATCTGTGCATGTAGATCCCGGATAGATGAGATCACGCCGTAATCCAAATGGCGTCTATATACAAATGGGCGAATGAGTTGATCCAACTCCTTTGCACAATACAGATGCTCAGATGAGCCAGACAATGGAGCAATCAAGCGACCTTTGATCCAGGCATAACGCTCCCACTCTCTACCTTGAACTAAAAGATATTCTTCTAGCATCTCTAAGCTGCATACCAAGGGCCCTGAGTCCCCATTAGGGCGCAAGCGCATATCTACCCGAAAAACAAAACCATTTTCATCATGCTCAGATAAGAGCCTCATTAAATGCTTGCCCATACGAGAGAACCATTCATGGTTTGAGAGGCTCTTGGGTCCACCTACAGTTTCACCCTCATGCTCATATAAGAAAATCAAATCGATATCAGACGAGAGGTTCAGCTCGAGACCGCCTAATTTGCCCATGCCAACAACCATCAGAGGCATCTCGGCATCATTGGGCTTACTCCATGGAAGCCCAAATCGATTTTTTAAATCCTCGCGTATGTAAGCAATAGAGTTTGCAACTGCCAACTCAGCAAAATGACTCAGGCCGTTAGTAACCTCATCTAAACTCGCCATCCCATTGAGATCCCGAAATGCGATCCAAATCATTAAGCGCTGCCTAGCAAGCCGCAGATTAGCCATAAACTGCGGCTCTTCTAGCCCCAACCCCTGCTGAGAGATTCCAGAAGTTTTTAGCAAATCTTGGATGCCCTGCAAATCGACCTTTGTCCGTCCACAAGACCTTAGCCAGTCAATCCATTCGGGGCGAGCATTGAGCCAGCGCCGCGCATAGGTGGAATGCTGCTCTAGAAAAGCAATTTGTCGAGAAAATTCATCCATTCCCCCATCTTAATCCGTACCCTAATTCTCATGCTAGAAGCTTGGCGACCGACTCCAGGCTGACGGATAATAGGGGCCATGCTGCAAAACATCATCCCGCCTCGCCTCAAGAGCTTGCTGGCAAAACGCCCTAAAAGTTTTGACGGACCTTGGCGCAAACGCGCCCTCTTTCTTTGCGGCTTTGTTTTGGTCTTATTTGTGATTGGCCACCTGGGTATTCGTTTCATTGTTTGGCCTCAAATTGAAAAATCCAAAGCTTCAGTAGAAAGACTCATTAGTGCTCGCATTGGTGTTGATGTTGCTATGGATGATTTAAGGGTTTCTTGGACCGGCATCCGACCCGAGTTTGAAGTCAATGGCCTACGCTTTAATGGTCCTGACAAATCGAAGCCCTTATTACAGATTGCAAAAATTCGCGGTGAACTCAGCTGGGATTCCCTCTACCACCTAGCACCCTATTTCCATGAGCTCTACTTTGAAGGTGCTCAAATTTATGCTGAGCGCGATAAAAAAGGCTTAATCAATATTGCCGGCATTCCAACTCACGGGAATTCAAATGATTACGGATTCGAAAATTGGCTTCTCGCACAAAACGAGATTGAAGTTAACAATGTTGAAATATTTTGGGTTGATCAGCTAGATAAAAAATTAAGTACTTCGGTTCAAATTCAAAATCTAGCACTAAGTAATGGCATACGCAGTCATAAAGCCTCACTGAAAACAACAACTCCGTGGGCTAACGGTCCCATACAGATTGAGGCAAACTTCGTTCACCAACTTGGTGGTCAGGCTGGCAATTGGCGTAACTGGATCGGTAATATTTCTTGGGATGTGGCCGATCTCAACCTCAATCAAATTGTAAAAGAATTTTCTCTTCCACTCCACGCTTTAGAGGGAAAGCTGAGCTCTAAAGGAAAATTAAAAATTGATAATGGCCAACCCGATGGAGGAGCATCCTTTATAGCTGCAGATAACCTTGTAATTCAGCTCGCCAAAAATGAAGATGGTATTGCTTTGGGTAGACTGGAAACCAATCTCACCCAAGAAAATGACAACGGCTTAATTTCCGTCACCACCAAAACATTTGCCTGGCGAGATATCGATAGTTCAAAGACTGCGCCATTAGAAAACTTAAGTCCGATGACTTTTGCCTGGAGACCCCCAGGATCCGATGGTGAGATTAAAGAATTCAGATTCTCTTCCCCTAAAATTTTGGTTGAAGATGTAGCCCTATTCGCACTGAATTTACCGCTATCTAAAAAAGTTCACCAATGGATTAAGGCTTCTCGTGCAGATGGTGAATTGCAAAATCTCGATATTCGCTGGTCTGAGAGTAAATCCCCCTTATCGGCATTAAATATTCCTGGTGGATGGTTTAAATCAAACAAACTGGATTTTTCTATTAGCGCCAAGCTTGTTAATCTGGGCTTTATTGGTATCGACAAATCCATGCCATCCGTTTCAAACCTATCCGGGTTTATTAGTGGCGATCAAAATCAAGGAAGCTTTTCCATTAATTCTAGCGACCTCGAGATTGAGATCAATGATTTATTGGTTGATCCTAAAATTCAATTAGACCGAGCCAATGGGCAGGTGACCTGGTCAAAGAAAAAAGGGAATTGGGTTGTTAATGCAAAACAACTGGCTCTCAGTAACCCGGAAATAGATACAACGCTCAATATCAATTATGTAATTGGTGCTGCCAAGAAGCCAGATTTCATGGCTCTGGATATGGACTTTGCAAGAGCGGATCTAACTACCGCATACCGCTACCTGCCTATTGGCATGGGCAAAGAGGCCAGGCTGTACTTGAGCAAAGCATTTGCTGCTGGCACCATTCAAAAAGGCAGCCTTCATATCAAAGGTGATCCCAATGCCGTCCCCTTCCCCAATAGTGGCGATGGCGAATTCACTCTCAATCTACCAATCGTAGGGGCCACATTCTACCCAGTCCCGTTATTGCCAAGCAATTTAGGAGTTTGGTCTGCATTTAGCAAAGTAAATGGTGTACTTGCAATGCAAAACTCAAACTTGAGGGTAGATGTTTCTAGGGCCAATTTTAAAGATGTACAGCTCAATCAATTCCACGCAGAAATTCCGAATGTCAGTGCAAAGCAGTTAATGCTATCTGTGAATGGCAATGCTCAGGGCGATGCTCCACAGATGCTAGAGTATTTATTCGCATCTCCATTTGCTAAAAAGCAAAATAAGATAGAAAAGAATTTACGAGTGAGTGGGCCAATTAACCTTGACCTAGGACTGAAGATCCCTCTCTCGACTAACGATGACACTGGCGTTGATATCAAGCTAGATCTAGCTGGCAACAAAGCACAGTGGGCAAATTTACCGCCACTGGAGAATCTCAAAGGAAAAATTCGGATTACCGAAGTGAATCCTGAATTTGAAAATGTCACTGCAACCTTCTTGGGCGGGTCTTTCAACATTAGTAGCTCACCCACAGTACCAGGCAAACAAAACTTTAATATTACGGGCGCCATTACTGCGAACTTTATTAAAGACTACCTTATAAAAACACTTAAAACTGAGGCTTCTCCAATTTTCGAGGCAATGAGTGGATCTGCCAAATACGAAGGCACTCTCAGCTTTAATAAAACTGGTAGCGAAACCAATCTCAAATTTGATTTGCGTAATTGGGCGAGCGCTGCTCCAATACCAGCCAAGAAGCTGATGGGCACTCCTATGACTGGTCAAGTAATTTTTAAAACTGCTACCAGTAATGAAGGCGGCGCAAATCGCTTTAGTTGGACCGGAAAGTTTGGAGACCTATACACAGTACAAGGAGACTTGAATAGCAATGATGAGTTCCGCCATGCCCTTGGCATAGGTGCTCCGGCGAGTTTATCCCAGACTGGATTCCACCTGAATCTAGCTAGCAATGAGCTCGATATAGATGCTTGGTTAGATTTCGTTGGGAAACCAAAACAACAAAGTAATGCCTCACAAACAACTAGCTCTGAAACCAATAGTATCAATTTAACTGCACAGGTGAAGAAGCTCATTTTGTTTGACCGCATCTGGCAAGACCTCAATTTATCGGCAAACAATAAAACGAATACTTGGCAGCTGCGACTTAACTCGCCTCTCATTGCAGGTCAAATACAGTATCAGGAGCCCAATAATGCCAATCCCAGTGGTCTAGTGAGCGGAAATTTAAGTCGACTCAAGGTTCCAGATGAGTTCACCCCAGCAATAGAAACAACTAAGGTCGCACAAAAGAATAGTGTTGCTGTGAAGAGCAAGCTTTCGCCCAATTCAATTCCAAGTCTGGATGTGACCATCGATGACTTGAATTGGTCAAAGGCACATCTTGGACAAACTAAACTCAAAACAAAGACTAGCAACAATCTATTAACAATAGAATCAATTCAATTTAATAATCCCCAAGGCAATTCAGTCACCACTGGGCAATGGATTGCTGCCACACCAAACCAAACTGAGCATAGCAGTATGAATATAGATTTGGATGTGAAAGATGCTGGGCGCATTATTGCCAATTGGAGTTCACAAAAATCGGTTGAGGGTGGCCAAGGCAAGCTGACTGCCAATGCGGAATGGGATGGTTCACCCTTTAGCCCCAAATACGAAACTCTTGCTGGTAAGGTAAACCTCAATCTAGAAAAAGGACGTTTATTAGAAGTCGATACTAGCGGCGCTCAAATTCTGGATGTACTGAGCCTTCAAAGTCTCTTCAGATTTGCGACCTTAGATCTTCAAGGTAGTCTAGGTAATATTGTTAGCAAGGGAACGCCCTTTAACAATATCAATGCAAGCTTCGACCTTAGTAATGGACTGGCCCAAACCAAGCAATTCACCATGAGCCTAGATCAGGCTAGAGTAGCGATGGTAGGACAAATCAACATCCCCAAACAAACACAAGATCTGCGCGTGACCATCTTCCCAACGATTGACGCCACTGCCGGCTCCTTAGCTGCTTTTGCGATCAACCCTATTGTGGGATTAGGTGCGCTCGTTGGGCAATACCTCATTACTAATCAAATTAATCGAAATCTACAATCTGATTATTTAATTCAAGGTTCTTGGGATAAGCCGGAAGTGATCCCGCTAGATCAAAAAGGTCAGCCAATTGATAATAAAACTTTAAATACGATACGTAGCAAAGACTTACTTAAAGAACAAAGTAAACCTAACTCAAGCAACGCACCAACCCCAAAACCGCAAACCCAGGCTTTATGAGCAAATCCAACTCTGTAGAACTCAAAATTGCCGCGATTCAGATGGTGTCCAGTGCATCACTTCAAACAAATCTAGAGACGTCTAGCAGACTGATCCAAGCAGCGGCTCAGGATGAAGCTCAGGTTGTCGTTCTACCGGAATACTTTTGCATCATGGGGCTGAAAGACACTGATAAGGTCAACATCCGAGAATCTTTTGGTAGCGGGCCAATTCAAGCAAAACTTGGAGAACTGGCTAAGACCAATGGTATTTATTTAATTGCAGGGACCATTCCCCTTGAAGCAAAAGATCCCAACAAAGTATTGAATACAACCCTAGTCTTTGGCCCAGATGGGCAGAGAGTAGCGCGCTATGACAAGATTCATTTATTTGGTTTTCAGACCAATACTGAACGCTACCAAGAGTCTGAAACGATTGAAGCTGGAGAGATACCCGGCATCGTCAAAATTACAGCTAACAATACTGAGTGGACTCTTGGACTGAGTATTTGTTATGACTTACGCTTTCCAGAGCTCTACCGCGCGCTTGGGCAAGTAGATTGCCATATCATTCCTGCTGCCTTTACTTATACAACTGGCAAAGACCACTGGGAAATTCTGTTGCGGGCTCGTGCTATTGAAAACCAATGCTACGTTTTAGCATCTGCGCAAGGCGGGATACACCAAAACCAAAGGCGCACTTGGGGTAATACCATGCTGATCGACCCTTGGGGTAGCATCCTAAGCACTCTTGCCCAAGGAGAAGGGTTTATTTCTGGGGTTCTAAGCAAAGAAAAGTTAAACGAGGTACGCTCTAAGTTACCTGCACTTGCGCACCGTAAGCTTTAAAGAAAGATTTACTGAATCACATGAATGCACCTGAAGCACTATTTCCCACGAATTGGACCAAAGCCAAAAAGCAGGCAGATCTTCTTAAATTAGCTAAGTCCATTCTGCTTGAGCCAACTGGACTCTCAGAGCAAGACCTCCATAAGACATTTGGTAGCATGTTCACCCATCGTCTTGATGATGCTGATTTGTACTTCCAACATACTCGCAGTGAAAGTTGGAGTCTTGAGGAAGGAATTGTCAAATCTGGTAGCTTCAATATTGACCAAGGTGTGGGAGTAAGAGCTATTTATGGTGATAAGACTGCTTTTGCTTACTCCGACGAAATTAATTTAGAGGCACTCACTAAAGCTGCTAAAGCTACCCGCGTGATTGGTCCGCAAGGCGGTAAGCAGGCCGTTGCTAGTAAGCTATTCAATCCCAT
>CAJEZV010000001.1 GCA_903995005.1 uncultured beta proteobacterium | reverse complement strand
CATTCGGTGCATGCTCAGCAAAAATATCTAGGGCTTTATCTAAGCGACCACGGAAGTCTGGCACAAGCACTTCAATCCGAGTACTTGGTGATAACCCACGTGATTGCGAAATGCAATCAACATAGTGCATGGCACCACCATCACGCAAATCATCACGATCCACGCTGGTAATTACTACGTAATTTAATTTCAGTGCTGCAATGGTGCGAGCCAGGTTAGCAGGCTCTTTTTGATCTAATGGATCTGGTCGACCGTGGCCAACATCACAGAATGGGCAACGACGAGTGCATTTATCCCCCATGATCATGAAGGTAGCAGTGCCTTTACCAAAACACTCACCGATATTGGGACAGCTTGCTTCTTCACAAACAGTCACTAATTCGTTCTCGCGAAGAATCTTTTTAATTTCATTGAACCGAGAATTGCCAGAGGCTGCTTTTACCCGAATCCAATCTGGTTTTTTCAAGACCTCTGCTAGCGGGACAATCTTAATGGGAATACGCGCAGTTTTCTCGCTCGACTTTTGCTTACGAGAAGCGTCGTAATTGAGATCTTGACGAGATTCAACAGTTGTCTTGTTATCAGTCTTATTTATGGTCATGTGACATCAGTTGCTTTTGCAAATGCTCCAAAAGCTTTTGGCTAATAGTGTCTATATTGTCCTTGATCCCAAGGGTTTGCATGTCGACCGTCTTTAAGCCCTCATAACCACAAGGGTGGATACGTCCAAAAGCCTCAAGATCCGTAGCCACATTCAGCGCCAGACCATGATATGAGCAGCTTTTAGAGACCTTAAGGCCCAATGCAGCAACCTTGGCTCCAAGCCACTCCACCGGCAGTCCAGACTGCTTAGAAATATAAATACCAGGCGCCCCTGGATGTCTTTCTGCTGCAATACCAAAATCTGCCAAGGTATCAATTGCCGCTTGCTCGATACGGGAGACCAATTCTTTAACAAAGATACCTAAGCGTTTGAGATCAAGCAAAAGGTAAATGACGATCTGACCAGGGCCGTGATAGGTAATCTCACCACCACGATCAACCTGTACCAACGGAATTTGATTGCTCGGTGAATGTAAATTACCAGCATCACCGGCAAGACCCAATGTAAAAACTGGGGGATGCTCTAAAACCCAAATCTCGTCGGGCGTTACACTATTGCGCTCTTTAGTAAATGCGCGCATCGCCTCATAGGTCGAGACGTAATCCGCTACGCCGAGGTGTTTTACTAAAACAGACATCAAATCAATTACAGAACAATGCTAACTAATGGATGTGTAGACAAAGTTCTATACAACTCATCAAGCTGCTCGCGACTTGTCGCTGTAATCGGCAAAGTAATGCCTAAGTAATTACCATCTTTGGAAGGTCGTTGCTCAACCTTGCTCTCATCAAACGTGGGATCAAATTGCTTTGCAATATGAATAATTGCCGGAAGATACTCAGGAGTAGCTTTACCCATCACCTTAATCGGAAATTGAGAAGGGTATTCGATGAGTGATTTTTCTTCGGCCATATTGATCTCTTAGTTTTCTGATGATGTGCGATGGTCTGGCATGCCCAACCAGGCACCAGTGATGATGTTGCGAATGCAATGCAACCTACGATGAAAAAAGTGATCGGCACCAGGAACTACTTGCACAGTTAGCTCTTGCGGACGCGCCCAATCCAATACATCAATTAAGGGGATGGTTTCATCTAGCTCACCATGAATCAAAATGGTATCCCCGGGCACTGGGGCTAAAGTCCATTTGCCTGCAGCACTGCCCACCATTACTAAGCGCTCTGAAGGGCGGCCCAGATCGGCAAGCCTTTGTACCAAGTGACTACCGACAAAGCTGCCGAATGAGAATCCCGAAACTACCAGAGGCAACATATTTGAACTTGCAACCCAAGCTTGATTGGCAGTAGCATCAAATTGTGACCAGCTTGATGGTGTGCGCATCCAATCAGTAACGTGGAATAGATCTTCTAGCTCCCCAACGCCATCATCATGGACACCGGCGGTTCCACCTACCCCGCGAAAATTAGGGCGTACGCTGACATAGCCTAATTGATTGAAAGAGCGTGCGATTGTCTGTGCCACCTTGTTATCCATCGTGCCACCCATCAATGGATGAGGGTGTGCAACTAATACCAAGCCGCGCACCACAAAAGAGGGGTCACTTTTTAATTCATCCGGCAGATCAATGGACATTTCCATTGCGCCAACAAGACCTTCAATATGAATTACTTTTGTACGGCTATTCATGAAAAAACTTTCAACTGAACTATGGCAACTGTAGGCGCTCAACTGGGCGCCCAGAAATTAAATGGGATTGGATGATTTCTTCAATGTCGTCTTTATCGATAAAGGTATACCAAATACCCTCTGGATAAACCACCATTACAGGACCATCAGCACAGCGATCCAAGCAACCGGCTTTGTTTACACGGATTTTTCCAGGGCCCGCGAGGCCTAGCTCTTTGACTCTACTTTTAGCGTACTCAAATAGTGCAAATGCGTTGTGCCGATCACAGCAATCTTCGCCATTGCTGCGTTGGTTCAAACAAAAAAACAGGTGGTGTGAAAAGCTCATAAAAAATTATATTCGTCAATGCTTCGGTTTAAGTTGAAGGGCGTTATAAATCATCCAAACTAATGCAATAGGTAACCATACCACCGATACCCACCGCATTAACTCATTAAAGTGCAATAAGCGCCCCTGATGCCAATGGCGTAAATTCAGAATGAAATACGGATTATCGGGCAATATATTAATAGCGATAGTGCCGCTCACTAAACAAAGTAAGGCTAGGTTAAATCTTGTTTTTTGATTGCACCGTAAAGTCCGCCAAAGTAGTAGACTTGCTAAGACCATTCCCCATAAAGCCCCAGCCGTTAGCCATATCAAGCTGAAGTCGCCGCCAAATTGCAGGGTGGTAAAAAAGGTTTTCATGACTACAGTTAAACAAAGCAGCCCCATTAAGATTCGCCATTGTGGAGCTTTGGTACGCAAACCTGATGAAAGTAAAAGTGCAACGCCAAGCCAACAGAGCGCCGTAATCACAGTTTCTTGTACGACTTGATTGATGACCACTGTTCCCCAGTCAATCGAACCAAATATTGCATGACCCCAAACTCCCGTACCCAGCCATGAACTTTGAGGATAAATTTGCGACCAAGGGAATAGCAGAAAGAGAGCGCATGCCGCCCAGTTAAGGCCAAACCATTGATCAAAACGACGGCGTATTGCACTGCCCGATAACCATTGCGGTCCCAAGGGAATAGCTAATAAGCCGCCCAATAGACCGCCAAATATATTCGCCCACCAATCCATCAAACTGGGAATGCGGGTCGGAAGCCAAGTCTGTAAAGTTTCCACGCTCAATGCAAGTAGTGCACTCAGGCCCAAGGCCATGCTCAAGGCTACAAAGTTGCGCCAACGAGGATAAGCAGCAAAAACCAATAAAAATCCAAATGGGATATATGCGAGGATATTGATAGAAACGTCGAACAAAGTAATAAACCGGGGGAGTGGCGCGTCTACCCAAGCCCAAGCCTCAATACCATTGCGGAAATCAAAATCGAAGGGATTGAGGCTCACGTAAATAATCAAAAGCGCATAGCTAAGGCTCATTGCTCTGGCTAAGGGCATAGCCTGTAGAGGCCATGCCAATTTATAGGGGCGCTGATCTTTTTGATCCATTCCACAATTCTAGGTCAGACCTTTCTACAATGGCGAAATGACTGCTAATTGCATCCTCGAACGTGTTGCCGAAACCCAATCAACTAATGATGACCTTTTGGAGCGCTGGCGTGCCGGTGAGTTAATTGACCCAATCGCCCGTATTGCCCTTAAACAAACTGCTGGCAAAGGTAGGGCTGGGCGTGCTTGGCTGGCCAATCCAGAAGACTCCATCAGTTTTTCCGTAGCCTTTCCATTTAAGAGAAAGCCAGCCGAACTCACGGGGCTAAGTCTTTTGGTGGGATTAGCAGTGATTTCTGGAATTGCGCAAGCATACGATTTAAGCGAGGCGGCACTGCACCAAGCGGGCCTGCGGCTCAAATGGCCAAATGATTTACTACTGAACAACGCAAAACTTGGCGGCATCTTAATAGAAGGTGGTCAAGCAAAATCTGGCGATCCAACTTGGATGATTATTGGTATCGGTATGAACTTACGGAATGCGGATGCAATTGCAGCTGGCTTAGGAAATCAAGCTGGCTTAAAAATTGGCGCCCTAGATCAACTACTACCATCACAAGCAACGTCACCTGATGTGGAATATCTTTGGCTAAAACTTCTTGCATCTCTTGAGCATCATCTCTGCGAATTTGATCAGCAGGGCTTTGGCATATATCAAGAGTCATGGAAAAGATGGGATGCTTATCTGGATCAGGCGGTATGTATATCTGGGACAGGCAAAGAGCCTATTTATGGTATCGCTCAAGGCATAGATCAAGCAGGCGCATTACTATTGCTACAAGACAATAAAACAATCTCTATTCATGCAGGCGATGTTTCTTTAAGAGTACAGCTATGAGTCTTTACTTACTATTTGATGTTGGAAATACGCGCCTCAAATGGGCCGCAGTTGAATCAACACAACAACCATCTGATCGACAAAAAAAATTATGGGCTTACTCTGGCTCAATCAGCAGTAAATCTTTGGCTTCACCTGAACATAGAGCAGAGTTAGCGGATTACATTGCTAAGACCTTGCCTAAACCAGATGCAATTGGGTTTACTTGTGTAGCTGGAAAAGAGGCCATTCAAAATCTTCAATCGCTATTTCCACAATGGAGTGATATCACCTGGAAACAACTTGTAGGTAATAGTCTCTTCTCTGGTGTGCGCAGCCTCTATCAAGACCCAAGCCAGCTGGGGTCGGACCGCTGGGCTGCTATCCTCGGCGCACGCGCCCTGTCTAATGCCAACACCCTCATTATTAATGCTGGTACAGCTACAACGATTGATTTGCTTGGCGCCAATGGAGTTCACTATGGTGGATGGATATTGCCAGGTCTTGAGTTAATGCAAAAAAGTTTAGAAAGTAATACCGCTCAGTTGCCACTTGCAGTGCGTAATGAATCTACTAATGGTTTTGGTTTATCTACTAACAATGCCATCATTGGCGGATGCGATTCAGCTCAACTCGGCGCAATTCAATACGCAATTCAATTAGCAAAAGAAGTGAATCATCCCGTTGAAAAAGTTTGGATTGATGGTGGTAATGCCAAGATTTTGGCAGCCGAAATGAGTAAATCTAAAACGCAATCCTCATTATCAATTGAGGCAACCGAAGGTTTGGTTCTACGTGGTGTTTGGGCTTGGCTACTACAGAATCTTTAAGAACGGATTCTGCCTAACAGGCTAGTAGTAGAACGATCATATAGAAATGGAATGGCAATTGCTGTGCCGCCCCAGGTTTTTACTAAATGGGTTTCTGTAAGAGTATCAATTTCATAATCGCCGCCCTTGACGTAAATATCTGGACGAATCTTTTCAATTAGGTTCACTGGCGTTTGCTCTGTAAAGAGTATAGCCATATCTACACTCTCCAGTGCTGCCAACAAAGCTTGACGATCTGCTTCAGAATTAATTGGCCGATCATCACCCTTGCCTAACATCTTGACCGAAGCATCTGAATTAAGGCCCACCACTAAGCTAGCCCCTAAGGCACGAGCCTGCGCTAAATAACTAGCATGCCCACGATGCAAAATATCAAATACCCCGTTAGTAAAAACTAGTGGCCTAGGAAGTTTTGCTATACGGGCGCTTAGTTGATCCAAGGGACAAACTTTGGACTCAAAAGAAGGTGGCGGCAAAGAAGTCATAACGCAATATTAAAGGTATTGGCTAGTGCCCAGCGATATCGGCCAGAATGTCTTAGACTTGAGGGCCGAAGATCCAATAAAAGAAGACACTTGATGGCCCCCAAGACGCACTACTTATTCCGCTTAGTTTTTACCTGGATTATTACCCTGCTTGCCTCTCTATCAGGCGCTCAAGTCGTAAATGCTGCGCCTAACTGCAGCCCCCTGCTATCTCAGACCTTCCCACGCCTACAGGATGAGGCGCCGCAAAATCTCTGTCAGTACCAGGGCAAAGTCATTCTGGTCGTCAATACTGCCAGCTTTTGCGGCTTTACAAGCCAATATGAAGGCTTAGAAAAGGTGTATGCCAAATACAAAGATCAGGGCCTCGTCGTTTTAGGATTTCCCTCTAATGATTTTGGTCAGCAAGAGCCGGGCAGCAATAAAGAGATTGCTGACTTTTGTAAAAATACTTATGACGTGAAATTTCCGATGTTTGCAAAAAGCGCAGTATCGGGAAGCAATCCCAACCCTCTCTTCAAAATGTTGATTGCCAAAACTGGTACAACACCTAAATGGAACTTCTACAAATACTTAATCGATCGCAATGGCAATGTGGTGGAGTCTTATGGCAGCATGACTAAGCCCACCAGTAGCAGCGTCACCGCTGAGATTGAAAAACTCTTAGGAGAAAAAGCTCGGTGATGAAAAAAAGAATTGCCATTATTGGCGCTGGCATCTCCGGCCTTGGTTGTGCTTATGCACTGCGACAACATTCTGAATTTGAACTGACCTTGTACGAGGCCGGCGATCATATTGGTGGCCATAGCAACACTGTCGACTTTAAATGCAATATTGATGGTGAAGAAATCTCTCATGGTGTAGATACTGGGTTCTTGGTCTTTAATCGCAAGACTTATCCGCGCTTAGTACGACTCTTTGAGGAAATTAAGGCGCCAGTAGCGCCCTCTGAAATGTCCTTCTCAGTATCGATTGATACATCCGATAAAAAACATGCTCATCGCAATATTGAATGGGCAGGCAATGATCTCAATTCTTTTTTTGGACAAAGATCAAATCTTTTATCCCCCTCATTTTGGAGGATGGCTTATGACATCTTGCGCTTTAATCGTCTAGCCACAAGGCTAGCGCATCAGCAAATTGAAGCAGGCCATCTTTACAAAGAGCCTGATGAAAGCATTGCTACTTTTTTAGATCGCAATCGCTTTAGCCAAAGTTTCAGAGAGAATTATTTTCTCCCAATGATTGGCGCTATCTGGTCATGTTCTGTTGAGCAGATGCTCGAGTTTCCTATACAAACAATGGTACGTTTTTGTCATAACCATGGTTTGCTACAGATTCAGAATCGGCCGCAGTGGTTAACTATCAAAGGCGGCTCTAGGGAGTACGTAAAACGGATTGTGGCTGCTCTTGAAGAATCTAATGTCAAGATTGTGCGCGAAGGTGTGACTCGTGTAAATGGGAATCAAGATGGCACCAGCCAAGTTGAAGTAATCAGCCAATCCGGTTCGGCTTTTTATGATGAAGTTGTCATGGCCTGCCATAGTGACCAAGCTCTTGATCTAGTTCACGGCATACCGCAGCAGGCCAAAAATATCTTGGCCGCTATTCCGTATCAAAAAAATCGTGCCCTTCTCCATACGGACATCCGTTTTTTACCTGAAGCAAAGCGGTGTTGGGCTGCCTGGAACTACACCGCTAAATCTGGCATGGCAATTTCGTCAAAACAGCATGTGAGCGTCAACTACCTGATTAATCGCTTACAGCCACTTCCTGCAACACTCAATAACACGCAGATCATTGTCAGCCTCAATCCCGTGTCAGAACCTGATCCAAAACTGATACATCAAGAAATTCATTACTCGCATCCAGTATTCGATATGAGCGCGATCCAAGCACAAAAAGAGCTACCGCTCATTCAAGGCGCAGCATCAATCTGGTATTGCGGTGCGTGGACTGGGTTTGGATTTCATGAAGATGGTTTGCGCTCTGGCGAACTAGTGGCAGAAGCCTTAATCGAAAGCACTCACTTGCCCCTTCGAACTCATCCCAAGCAAGATGCGCAATAGATGAATCAACCAAAGATTAACTTTGGAGTTGTAAAGCATCAGCGGCTCAGACCGGCCAAGAATGCATTTGGCTATGGTGTATTCACATTGTCAATTCCTATGAGAGCCAGGAAGCAAAAATCAGACCTTCTCAGTCAACATGGCCTCAACGACAATCGCCTAGGTTTATTTTCATTCTTTGATAAAGACCATGGCCTTGGAAATGTAGATAGCCTTGAATGGATTGAAAATATTCTGCAAGAAAACCAAATCCCAAATATTGATGGCGAAATCTGGTTACAAACTTTTCCTAGGGTCTTGGGCTACGTCTTTAATCCTGTCAGTTTTTGGATATGTACCCGCGCAAACGGCCAAGTACAGGCTGTATTAGCTGAGGTGAACAACACCTTTGGTGAACGCCATTGCTATCTACTATATAAAAATTCTGGTGAGGCATTGCGCTCTGGTGAAACTCTTAGAAGTCAAAAAGTATTTCACGTATCGCCATTTTGCGCAGTGCGTGGTGACTATCATTTTCGCTTTCTCTTCCCCCAAGACAGCAATAGTGGCTTGAACTCTGTCTGCCGTATTGAGCTTCATGAAGATGGCCTGCCCCTGATCAATACCAGTATTAGCGGCTGCAGCCGGCCCTTAAGTCAATACAATCTTTGGCTAGCCTTTTTGCGTTACCCGCTCATGAGCCTGGGCGTTATTTTCCGGATTCATTGGCAAGCATTGAAATTATGGATAAAAGGTGTACCCTTTCATTCAAAGCCCAAACCACCTGAATTCGAAGTCAGCAAATGAATCGTCCTGGACAATCTTTACTTTCACGCCTGAATTTTTCAAGGTCGCAAAGACGCACTCAAGCGAATACATCACGATTGGGTACAGAGACACTATTAAGTCTGTTATCCCAACTCAGTAGTGGGCACCTAAAAATGGTTTTACCTGATGGCAACATCAGAGAGTTTGGTAATAAATCTGATGTCCTACATGCTGAGCTTCAAATTCTAGATTGGTCAGTATTTAAGCAGGTGCTGTCTCATGGCGATATTGGTTTCGCTGAAAGCTATATCCGCGGGGAATGGAATACTCCAGACCTCAAAGCTATTCTAGAGCTCGCAATTCGTAATCGCACAATTCTAGAAAAAGTAATTTACGGTAGTTGGTATGGATCAATTCTATATCGCATCAGACACTGGTTACGAGATAACAGTAAAACTGGCAGTCGTAAGAATATTCATGCGCATTATGACTTGGGTAATGCCTTCTATACATTATGGCTAGATCCCACCATGAGCTACTCCAGCGCCTGGTTTTCTGAGGGTGAGAAACAATCTCTTGCTGATGCCCAGCGCGCCAAAATCAGTCGGATTCTGCAATCTCTTGACGCCAAATCTGGTGACCATATTCTAGAAATTGGCTGTGGTTGGGGTGGCGTCATGGAAGAGGCGCTTCGTAGCAATATTGCAATTACCGGCCTCACACTTTCGACAGAGCAAAAGGCATTTGCTGAAGATAGACTGAAAAAAATTCAATCGCAGGTCGAATATTCAAACCGTTTTGAGGTTCGATTGCAGGACTATCGGGATTGCCAAGAACAATTTGAAGGCATTGCCTCAGTAGAAATGTTTGAGGCGGTTGGGGAAAAGCATTGGCCTGAGTATTTCCAGACTATCGCCAAATGTTTAAAGCCTGGCGGCAAAGCATGCATCCAAACGATCGTGATTGCTGAAGAACTATTTGAGCGCTACCGCCATAACACTGACTTCATTCAGCAATATGTTTTTCCAGGCGGCATGCTGCCCTCCCGAACCAGCTTTAAAGAAAGCGCCGCCAAGGCAGGACTCCAAATTGAAGGAGAATTTGCTTTTGGGGCCGACTATGCCAAAACACTTTGCCTCTGGCGAGACAATTTCAATCAAAAAATCGATGAAGTTCACGGCTTAGGCTTTGATGAGGCCTTTATAAGACTCTGGAATTTCTATCTTATGTATTGCGCCGCTGGATTTGCAGAGCGCAATATTGACGTTGTGCAATTCACCCTAAGCCATCAACCAAAAAATGCATCGCCGGATGCCCTGAGCGCATGAAGCAAAAGGGCATACCCAGCTTCTTGGGCCAGCGTGTATGGGTCATTGGGGCCTCGAGCGGGATCGGTGAAGCTTGTGCTAACGCACTAATTAAGGCTGGAGCTAAAGTAGCACTCTCTAGCCGAAGAAAAGAACGACTTAACCCAATCGCATCATTGGGAAATCCTGGGCAAACTTTGGTATTACCATTAGATGTAACCAATGATGCTCAATTAAAAAATAGCTATCAATCGATTTTGAGCGCATGGGGTGGGATTGATTTATTGCTGTTTGTATCTGGGGTATATGTGCCACTCCGGGCAGACAACTTTGATATGGCTGTGGCAGAACACACTATCGATGCAAATCTACTAGGCCCAATGAGGGCAGTTGCACTCGTACTGCCTGAGATGCTCAAAGCTCATGCGGGGCATATTGCCATTGTAGGAAGTGTCGCAGGGTATAGCGGCCTTCCCAAGGCCTTGGCATATGGCCCAAGCAAGGCTGCCATCATTAACTTCTGTGAGACGCTCTACTACGACTTACTCCCGCAAGGAGTATGTGTGCACATGATTTCTCCCGGATTTGTGGCCACTGAAGCAACTGCTCAAAATGATTTTGACATGCCGGCCTTAATTAGCGCTGAAGAAGCTGCTAATCAAATTTTGATCGGGCTGGAAAAGGGAGAGTTTGACATTCACTTCCCTAAAAGATTTTCAGGATTCCTAAAATTTCTCAGAATCCTACCTTATCCAATTTATTTCTGGATTGTGCGCCGCTTCGTTAAAATCTAAGCAACACCCCAAAAAAATAATTATTTGTATTTATCTTTACGAATTTTTTCTTCGAGAAAGTCCATTACCGCTATTGCCTTAGCCTTGGTACCAGCAATAGAAGGTGATGTAACGTATTTACCCTGCATCACAATTGTTGGCACACCATCAATACGATAGGCCTCTGTCATTTGTTTTGCAGCACGAGCTTTTGAAATCACCGCAAAAGATCGATAGCTCGCCAAAAAGGTATTGCGATCAATTCCCTGGGAAGCAACCCAATCGGCAATCTCCGGCTCAGTCAATAAACGCTTGTTCTCTTTATGCATGGCATACATGACTTTCTCATTAAGAGCATCGCCTTTACCCATTGACTCGAGCGCATAAAACAACTGACTGTGTGGCATGAAGTCGTCTCGAAATGCAACTGGCACTCTGCGGAAAACAACATCCTTAGGTTGTCGCTTTACCCAACTGCTGAGCTCAGGCTCAAAGTCATAGCAATGTGGGCAGCCATACCAAAAAAACTCAATCACCTCTACCTTACCCTTAGTCTCAACGGGTTGCGCAATTGGCAGAATGCGGTAATCGAACCCCTCTTCAATCTTTTGAGCTTGTGCAGAAACAATGCCGCTTAGACAAAATATTGTCAGTAATGTAAATAGTCTTTTGCTAAATGAAATCATGATTTGCTAGATTTAATTAGGGTTGGTTTAATACCCATGCTGTTTAATTTGTCACGCACAGAATTACTTTCTTCAGGGCTGTTATAGGGGCCTACGCGGACACGCCATAAGGTATTACCGTCTGCAGTAACTTCGCTTAATTGAGCCTGAATTCCTTGAATTGCTAAATTGGCTTTTTGTGCATCCGCATCAGCTCGCTTTACAAAGGCGCCCACTTGCAAGAAATAAATAGCATCTGATTTTGCTATTGGTACAGGCGCAGTTTCAGCTGGCCTCTTGCCACCAACTAAATCAGAAATTGGGTCAGATGCAATAGGCGCCTGTGATTTTCCTTGCAAAGGCTTATTCAAATCCAGTTGTTCGACTGGAGCAGCCGGCTCGCCTTCAGCGGGAACTGCAGAAGGCTTAATTGTCAGCGGTAAGTTTGGTGCGCGCACCCCAGGTCTCTCTTGGGGCGTGTTTTTGGAAAGATAGAACGCAATCACGAAGGCAATGCCTAAGCCAGCGCCCAAGCCCAATACAAAACCCAAGATAGTGCCACCGTATTGGGAGTTATTGCCATCAATCTTCATGAAGCCAGTTTGTTGATTCGGTTTTTTCATTATTTCCTCATCTTACATTTTCACTTCATACGCCGCTATTACATCTTAACGGGTGCAGATACCCCTAATACTTTTAACCCATTTTGCAACACTTGGCGGGTTGCTAATAGTAGCGCCAAACGGGCTGCTTTCAGATTCTGATCTTCCACCAATACACGGTCTGCGTTGTAAAAGGTATGGAAATCTCCTGCAAGGTCGCGCAAATAGAAAGTAAGCGCATGAGGGGCTAGTTCAGCCGCAGCATCAGTCAGCACCTCAGGGTACTCAGCCAAACGACGCAATAGATGGTCTGATGCTTTGCTTTGCAATAAAGATAAATCGGCTGAGGCTAAATCAGAAATTTGTCCACCCCACTGTTGCAAGATGGAGTTGATACGCGCATGCGCATACTGAACATAGAACACAGGGTTCTCATCATTTTGCTGCAAGGCCAAATCAATATCGAATACAAATTCAGTATCTGCTTTACGTGAGATCAAGAAAAAACGTACTGCATCACGACCGCGTTGCAAGGCCAATTCTCTCTCTTCGGGCTTCATTTCAGGGGTCACACCACCAGACCATTCCACTAAATCACGCACGGTGACATATGAACCTGCACGTTTAGAAATCTTTACCTCTTCACCATGACGCATCACGGTCACCATCTTGTGCAACACATAATCTGGATAAGTCTTTGGAATATCCCAGCCACGCTTTTGCGCCACGCCTTGTAAGCCAGAGCGGACGCGGGCTATCGTGCCATGGTGGTCACTTCCCTGCACATTAATTACTTTATGGAAACCACGATTCCACTTACTGGTGTGATATGCCACATCAGGAACGAAATAAGTAAAACTACCATCTGACTTGCGCATGACGCGATCTTTATCATCGCCATCATCTGTAGTTTTTAACCACAATGCGCCCTCAGACTCATAGGTCTTACCAACAGTTTGTAAGTCACCGACAATTTGCGCGACACTGCCATCGGTATACAAAGAGGACTCTAGGTAGTAGCAATCAAATTGCACGCCGAAGGTTTTTAAATCGATATCTTGTTCATTGCGTAAATAAGCAACTGCAAATTGGCGGATAGCTTCAAGATCTTGTTGATATTGTGAAGAGGCTTTAAAAGCAGCTGCAATCTCGGCAATATATTCACCGTTATAAGCCTGCTCTGGCCAGGCTGCATCGCCAGGCTTTAAGCCATTCAAACGGGCTTGAACCGATAAGGCTAGATTGGCAATTTGCACACCAGCATCGTTGTAATAAAACTCACGATGCACTTTGATTCCCTGGGTAGCTAATAAATTTGCTAGCGCATCGCCAAGTGCAGCTTGTCTGCCATGACCAACATGCAATGGGCCTGTTGGATTTGCCGAAACAAATTCAATCATGGCGCTGGCTATTGGAGCATTCCCTTTTGGCAACTCTCCAAAATGAGCGCCTTCCGTCAAAACCTCATTGACTACTGCCGTTTTAGCAGCATTACTTAAGCGGAAATTGATAAATCCAGGGCCTGCTATTTCACATGAAGTGATCAGTTGGTCAAATCCGGACTCTTTTTGCAAGCGCTCCACTAAGGCCTGGGCTAGCTCTCTCGGATTCAACTTCCAAGCCTTAGATAACTGAAGCGCAATATTACAAGCGACGTCACCGTGATCAACTGCCTTAGGGCGCTCTAAACGCGGTGGCGGCGGCTGGTCCAAGCCGCGCTCCTGAGCCAGGCTCCCAAGCGCACTGCTAAGCATCTCAATTAAACGATTTTTATTGGTTAACAACATAGAAGAGTGAGTTTATCAGGTGGTAAGCTATTGAAATGATCTATCAATTTCGCTCAAAAGCTGGTCCAGACGTCATTATGCTGGGGGATTTGACCAAGCGAATTTTCGATATTTTGGGTCGTCCGCTAGAGCCCCGTGGAATCCTCAGGGTTGAGCATCTCCCTACGCTTATTACAGCCCTAGAGACTGCCATCCTCAAAGACCTTGAGGAGCGCTCTAAAGCGCAGGATAAAACCAAAGAATCTACTGAAAAACCAAAGCTGGCTGATCGCCTTGGGCAGCGGGCCTATCCATTCCTAGAGCTAATGAAGCAAGCCAAAGCCAAAGATGAACCCGTGATGTGGGGCGTTTAATCTATTAAGCTTGCTAGTTGACGACGTATATCTTCGACTGACTCGCCACGACGTTTAGCTAAATCTTCAATCTGATCGACTGAGATTTTCCCCACATTGAAATAGCGCGCATCTGGATGAGCGAGATAAAAACCGCTCACACTAGAAGCGGGGTTCATGGCCATTGACTCAGTTAAGGTCATACCAATATCTTCAGAGCCAATCACTCTTAGTAAATCTTTTTTGACTTCATGAGCCGGGCATGCCGGATATCCTGGTGCAGGACGAATACCACGGTACTCTTCATTGATCATTTGATCATTCGTCAAAATCTCATTTGTGGCATAACCCCACAAATCAGTGCGCACACGGTGATGCATCAGCTCAGCAAACGCTTCAGCCAATCGATCAGCTAAAGCCTTCAACATAATCGCACTGTAGTCATCATGCTTGGCTTGAAACTCTGCAACTTTCTTCTCTACACCATGGCCGGTTGTCACTGCAAAACAACCGAGGTAGTCAGCGACACCAGAATCTTTTGGAGCAACATAGTCTGCTAAAGAACGGTTAGGTCTGCGCACTCCATCGACAACTGGACGCTCAGCCTGTTGTCGCAAGTTATGCCATACAAATAGTGGGTGTTCGCGCGCCTCGTCGCTATATAAAACGATATCGTCACCAATCGTATTGGCAGGATAGAAAGCAACTACTGCATCGGCTTGCAACCATTGGCCTTTAATTAATTTATCCAGTAATACCTTAGCATCTTCGTATACCTTACGCGCCTCAACGCCCACAACCTCATCATCCAAAATAGCTGGAAACTTACCAGCGAGATCCCAGGTCTGAAAGAATGGCGTCCAGTCAATGTATTTGGCAATATCGCTTAGTGCAAAGTTTTTAAATACACGACGGCCAATAAATTTTGGTTTTTCTGGAACATAAGAAGACCAATTAATGAGCTCGCGATTTTTACGGGCTGCTTCTAAAGAAATTGTTGGGGCCGCCTTCTTATTGGCATGCTGCTCACGAATACGTACATAGTCATCGCGCAAGTCCTGAATAAATTTCTTAGCGCTCTCATCAGAAAGCAAACTTGAAGCAACTGATACTGAGCGAGATGCGTCTGGCACATAAACCACGGGGCCATCATAATGTGGAGCGATCTTCACGGCAGTATGCACACGCGAGGTTGTTGCGCCACCAATCATCAATGGGATCTGACGCTCACGGAAATAATCATCACGCTGCATCTCTTGAGCAACATAAGTCATTTCTTCAAGTGACGGTGTAATCAAACCAGAAAGGCCGACGATATCGGCATTTTCTTCCTTAGCACGCTTCAGAATTTCGGCACAAGGAACCATCACACCCATATTGGCAACTTCAAAGTTATTACATTGCAAGACCACGGTGACAATATTTTTGCCAATGTCGTGTACGTCACCTTTCACAGTGGCCATCACGATCTTGCCTTTGGCCTTAGCTTCACCGCCAGCGGCAACATGTTGGCGCTTCTCTTCCTCAATATAAGGAATCAGAATCGCAACTGCTTGTTTCATGACGCGCGCACTCTTTACTACCTGAGGCAAAAACATTTTTCCGGCACCGAATAAATCACCAACGACATTCATACCATTCATGAGTGGGCCTTCAATCACTTCGATTGGTCTACCACCTGAGCCCATGATTTCAGCGCGTAACTCTTCCGTATCCTCTTCGATAAAAGTAGTGATGCCGTGGACTAGTGCATGCGTTAAGCGTTCACGCACTAACGCCTCACGCCATACCAAGTTCTCCACCTGCTTAGCGCCACCGCCTTTAAATTGATCGGCGATATCTAATAAACGCTCGGTTGGTGTTTTACCATCCTTCTCTTTGAAGCGGTTCAGGACCACATCCTCAACGCGCTCACGCAGCTCTGGATCTAAATCAGCGTAGACGCCCAGCTGACCAGCATTCACAATGCCCATATCCATGCCAGCTTGAATAGCGTGATACAAAAATACAGTATGAATAGCTTCGCGCACACGATCATTTCCGCGGAACGAGAAGCTCACATTGGAGACGCCACCACTGACTTTGGCACCCGGAAGATTCTCTTTAATCCAACGCGTAGCATTAATAAAGTCAACTGCATAGTTATCGTGCTCTTCAATACCGGTGGCAATCGCAAAAATATTCGGGTCAAAAATAATATCTTCTGCAGGAAAGCCGAGTTCATTAACTAAGATGTCATAGCAACGTTGGCAAATTTCTGTTTTGCGTTTGAATGTATCAGCTTGACCAACCTCATCAAAAGCCATGACTACAGAAGCGGCACCATATCGACGAATCAAGCGGGCTTGTTGTCTGAAGGGCTCTTCACCCTCCTTGAGTGAGATTGAATTCACAATCGGCTTGCCTTGAATACATTTCAGGCCAGCCTCAATAACGCTCCACTTAGAGGAGTCGATCATGATTGGAACCCGAGCAATATCAGGCTCAGAAGCAATCAGATTTAAGAAGCGTGCCATGGCCGCTTCAGAATCCAACATTGCCTCATCCATATTGATGTCGATAATCTGCGCACCATTTTCAACTTGTTGGCGCGCTACTGCGAGCGCTTCATCAAATTGATTATTCAAAATCATCCGAGCAAATGCTTTGGAGCCTGTAACATTAGTACGCTCACCAATATTCACAAAACCAACGGCTGACGTGACGTTAAATGACTCCAGGCCCGAGAGCTTCATTGCAGGCATGGCTTTTTTATCCAGCTTGCTCATGCTGCAGCCTTAGAATCTTCGCGATAAAAGGCGCGTGGCTTGCGCTTTGCAACTGCATTAGCAATTGCGCGAATGTGATCTGGTGTAGTGCCACAGCAACCGCCAACCAAATTCACTAGCCCATCTTTAGCAAAGCCATCAACCAAGCTTGAAGTAATGTCTGGTGTTTCATCAAAGCCGGTATCGCTCATTGGATTTGGCAAGCCGGCATTGGGGTAACAAGAAATTGCTGCATCACAAATACGTGAGAGCTCAGCAATATAAGGGCGCATCAAAGCAGCGCCTAATGCACAGTTCAGGCCAAATGTGAGTGGCCTTATGTGGCGCAAGCTATTCCAAAATGCCTCAACCGTTTGACCAGAGAGAATTCGTCCGGAGGCATCGGTTACTGTTCCAGAGATCATTACAGGCAAACGCTCGCCCGTCTCCTCAAAGAACTCATCTAATGCAAACAGTGCAGCTTTTGCATTCAGAGTGTCAAAAATGGTTTCAACCAAAAATAAATCTACTCCACCAGCAAACAAGCCTTCAATCTGTTCACGATAAGAAGAACGGAGAGCATCAAAGGTGATGTTACGCGCGCCCGGATCATTTACATCGGGAGAAATACTGGCTGTCTTCGGTGTCGGGCCAATTGCTCCCGCAGCAAATCGAGGTTTATCGGCAGTGCTGTATTTTTCGCAAGCTGCGCGAGCAAGCTTTGCTGAAACTTCATTCATCTCACGCGCAAGCCCAGCCATTTTGTAATCTTCTTGAGCAACTGAGGTCGCACCAAAAGTATTGGTTTCAATAATGTCGGCACCGGCATCTAAATATTGCTCATGTATCTTGCTAATAATTTTTGGCTGGGTCAGAACCAAGAGCTCATTGTTTCCTTTGATATCTCCAGGATGATCAGCAAATCGGGTGTTACCAGGTAAACCACGGTAGTCAGCCTCAGTCAATTTGTACTGCTGAATCATGGTGCCCATGGCGCCATCCAAAATCAGGATACGCTGCTTCAGTAGCTCGGGAAGTGCCTGACCACGGGTGTAAGGCTGGGACATACCATTAGATTGCATTGATTAACCGGGATAAATCTCTAGAATCCCTTATTCTATTGGAAAAGCCACTTTTCATTTAACCCGGAGTAGGTATGTTTGGAACAATTCCAGAATTTAATCAAAGCCTTGAAATGTTTAAAACCATGTGGGGACAGGGTGCCGCAGGTCAAGCTGGGCAATTTCCCTTCACTACAGATGCCTCTAAAGCCGCTGGCGGCTTTGCCTCAGCCTTTCCAGGCCTAGACATTGACGAGCTAGAAAAGCGCATTAAGGACCTCAAAAGTGTTGAGAATTGGCTCAATTTGAACCTCAACATTCTCAAGTCCACCATTCAAGGCCTAGAAGTACAGCACGCCACGATGATGGCCCTAAAGTCATTTGGAGATGCGGTATCCGCAGCGGGTGCTGCAGCAACAGCACCAAATGAAGAGTCGAATACTAAAACAAGCAGCGTTAAGGCTAAACCACGGAAAACCTCAACACGCCGTCCTCGCAAAGCCGGCGATCCAACTTACCTCGACGAAGTAGGTAATTCAGGTGGGCAATAGCCTCACCCATCGCAAAAGTAAGCTGATGAATATCTAGCTCACGCTTAAATAAAACCGGCACTATCTCTCTAGCATGTGCCGGTTTTTTGCATGCGCCAAGCGTGTCTGCCAAACGGTCGTCATGATGCGCCTTCAGTTGTGCAATACGTGGCTTCATGCCTGTAAATGGCTTGCCATGCGACGGCAATACTAAAGTGTCATCAGGAAGAGGTAGGTAATCATCTAGAGAATCCAAATAGAGTCCCAATGGATCAGCATCCGGGTCAGCATCAAATACACTGACATTCGTTGAGATGCGTGGCAAGAGCATATCTCCAGAAATCAATACCCCTAAGTCTTTACAAAAAAGTGAGGCATGCTCTGGTGCATGTCCATAGCCCATGATGACCTGCCAATTTTTGCCGCCAATCAAAATATTCTCACCATTCATAATGCGACGATATTGGCGAGGCATGCCTGGAACCATATTGCTGTAGTAATTAAAACGCGCCCGAATTTTTTCTAAATCCTCTGGCGCAGTCAAGCCATGTTTCTGAAAATGATCTGCGGATCCTCCGCCACCGGCACGCGCTCCAATGGCAGCGCCGCCCTCTTTGCAGCTTAGCCACTGGGCGGTTAGAAAATCAGTCATAGAGATCCACAAAGGTGCATTCCATTTCTCGCATAACCATTGCGATAAACCCACGTGATCTGGATGCATATGCGTCACAAGCACTCTCAGCACTGGCAGGCCGTATAACTGGGTCGCAAAAATCTTTTCCCATGAAACCTTAGTCTCATCATTCGCAATACCGCAATCCACAATCGTCCATCCAGCAATGCCATCGATTTCATCACGCAAAAGCCAGAGATTAATATGGTCTAAGGCAAATGGCAGCCTCATTCTGAGCCAACGAACACCTGGGGTAATCTCAACAGTGATGCCAAGCTCAGGAAGCATCTCTCCTAATGGATAATGAATAGCACTTTCTGCTTTTACCTTATTTTTAGTGCTCATGGTTTAAATTATTCTATTAAATTACTATTAGGTTTATTTTGACAACTGTCCCATCACCTTGCATCAATTGGTGCGATATTAATCCCGAGAATGGTTACTGCCGCGGATGCTATCGTACGATTACTGAAATTGCGGATTGGTCTGATCTTTCTAATCCTGAGAAGCTTGAGATTTCGGCCAAGCTGAATGCACGCAAACCTCAAACACCTGAGTAAATTTCTAGTCGCTTATTTATTTACATCCACAATTAAACGACCACGTACGTTACCTGCCATTAACTCTTGCGCATACTTTAAAGATTCTTCCAAAGTAATTTCGTGAGAGATCTCATCTAAAGTTTTTAGATCAACCAATCTACTCAGTTGCTCATAAGCAGTAATCCGTTTTGCACGCGGTACGGTTACGCTATTGATGCCATAGAGGGTCACGCCACGCAAAATAAATGGTGCAACACTGGATGGGAAATCCATACCTTGGGCAAGCCCGCAAGCTGCCACAGCACCATCACTCTTAGTTTGTGCACAAGCATTAGCCAAGGTATGACTACCAACGCTATCGACTACCGCCGCCCAGCGCTCTTTTGCTAAGGGCTTGCCTGGGGCAGATAAAGTGGCACGATCAATCACTTCAGCTGCACCCAATTTCTTTAAATAATCTGCCTCAGCCATTCGGCCAGTACTAGCGACAACAGTAAAACCAAGCTTACTTAATAAGGTAATAGCAAAACTTCCAACACCGCCTGCGGAGCCAGTCACTAAAACCTCACCATCACTTGGCTTAAGGCCATGTTTTTGCAACGCCATGACACACAGCATGGCGGTGTAACCGGCAGTACCAATTGCCAATACTTGCTTAGCCGTAAACCCTTTTGGAAGTGGAATCAACCAATCTGCTTTTACTCTGGCCTGCTGCGCTAAACCACCCCAATGCCCCTCACCAACCCCCCAACCATTCAGGAGCACCATATCTCCAGTCTTGAAATCTGGGCTAGCGCTCTCCATCACCTCACCAGCAAAATCAATTCCAGGAACCATTGGGAAGCTTCTCACCACAGGGCCTTTACCAGTGATAGCTAAGCCATCCTTGTAGTTGAGGGTGGAGTAAAGCACCTTAACCCAAACCTCCCCTGCTGGCAGGCTAGCCTCATCAGCCTGACCCAACTCAGCGCGATAGCCTTGATCATCTTTATTTACCAATATTGCTCTGAACATGTCTCTTCCTTTTATAACAGGGCATTTTCCCGCAACAAATGCTTAATAGGTTTATCCTAACGAGCATTGCTCATTATGGAGGCTTCCATGAAAAAAATTCTACTATTAACCGCGATTTCTGGCTTGATTCTCACAGGGTGCTATTCGACTCAAATTAATATGTCTATGGGTAATATGCGCTTAATTACTTCCAGCGCTGATCCACAAGATGTCATGGACTTTGCTACCAAGACCTGCAGGAACGATTTCTACGAAGGCGCCAGCTTCTTATCAAAAGCAGGCAAGGAATATCGCTTTAAATGCGTGAAGACCGAAGAAAATGAAGTGCTCATTCCTATTCCAGGAACAACTATTGCCCCTGCTGTTAAAGCAGCAGCGAAGTAAGTAAAGTTTGATGACTCCATTTACCTCACAAGAACTACGCAAAGGATTTGCATCATTTGCTACCGGAGTCACTGTCATTACCTGTCTTGATGAAAACCAAGGTCATCACGGCATCACCATCAGCTCATTCAACTCAGTTTCTCTTGAGCCGCCCCTCATCCTATGGAGCCTTAAAAGGCATTCTCCCTTAACGCCATGGGTAGAAGTAGGCAAGAAACATCTCATCCACGTGCTTGAACGTTCTCAAGAAAATTTAGCAATGCATTTTGCTACCGTGAAGCATGAGCAATTCATCAATGTTGGGCATAAGTTAGCCGCTAGTGGACTTGCTCAGATCAACGATTGTGTTGCTTACTATGAATGTGAAACCGTTTCCGTGCATATAGGCGGAGATCACAACATCATTGTTGCCAAAGTACTTAACTTAAAGAATCATCCCGAGAAAGAACCACTCATTTTTGCTCGTAGCAAATTTGTTGGCCTTGATTTTATAGAAACAAAAACTGCTTAAATGGTCTTTTAAGGAACTGTCATGATGCGTTTATGGGGTCGTAAAAGTTCTATCAATGTTCAGAAAGTGTTGTGGTGTTTTGCTGAGTTAGGCCTAAAAGAGGGTCAAGACTTTGAGCGGATTGATGCTGGACTTCACTTTGGCATCAACCGTACCCCTGAATTCCTAAAAATGAACCCCAACGGCCTTGTGCCTACTTTAATGGTGGGCAATCTCATTCTTTGGGAATCGAATACCATTTTGCGCTACCTTGCCAAAGAGCATGACAAAAACAAACGGTTCCCATCAGATATTAAGGCTCAATACAACTCCGAAAAGTGGCTAGACTGGCAGCTCGGAACAATGTGGCCTGCATTACGCGTTGCATTTTTAGGTCTTACGAGAACGCCCGAAGCGGAACGTAATGATGTCGCCATTCAAAAAGCGTATCAAAACACAAATCAATTACTAGGTCTTCTTGATCAAACTCTGAGTACCCAACCGTATTGCTCTGGCAATCAATTCCATATTGGTGATATTGCACTTGGGCTTTCTGCAAGCCGCTGGATTCTCCTGAACAACACTTTCCCAAAACAAACTGGCGCACGTGCAGATCTCAAAAATATTGATGCATGGCTTAAGCGTTTAGAAAAAGAAACTTGCTTTAATGATATTGCCGAAAAAGAGCTCAACATCATTAAATAGGCGCTATTGAGCAGTCGTCACTCGCTGCACTTTACTCTTGTTTAAATTTCTTCTGGTGGTGATCAGCACCAATAAAGAGATACATTGCAGGCACGACAAACAAAGTAAATAGCGTGCCAATTGATAAGCCAGTAAAGATCACAATACCCATAGATTGACGGCCTGCGGCACCTGCGCCAGAAGCAATCACCAAGGGCAATACGCCCAATACCATGGCTGCAGTTGTCATCAAAATTGGCCTTAAACGCACGCTACTTGCCTCAACAATTGCATCGAGCTTGCTACGTCCCGCTTCTTGGAGTTCATTAGCAAATTCCACAATCAAAATACCGTGCTTACTAATCAGGCCCATGAGCGTCACTAAGCCTACCTGGGTATATACGTTCAAGGTAGTAAAGCCCAAGTTAATAAAGATGAGTGCGCCAAAAAGGGCGAGTGGTACTGATACTAGGATTACGATCGGATCACGGAAACTTTCGAACTGCGCAGCAAGAACTAAGAATACGATCAAGATCGCAAAGAACATGGTGACCAAAAAGCCACCGGACTCAGCCATAAATTGACGTGATGGACCGGCATAGTCCATGCTGTAACCATTGGGCGCAACCTCTTTTAAGCTTTGACGCATGAACTCCAATAAATCTGCCTGTGAAATAAATGGAGTGCTGACCCCTGCAATCGTGGCAGAGTTCAATTGCTGAAAGTGGTTGATCGATTGAGGCACTACCTTTTGCTTAATGCTTGCAATCGTACGAGCCTGAATCATTGCTCCGCTTGGCGTACGAATGTAGTAATCCAAAATCTGGTCTGGGTTTAAGCGATCAGTCTGCTTGACTTGTGGAATCACGCGATATGATCTACCCGCTACTGAAAAGTAGTTCACATAACCGCCACCTAAAGCAGCAGACAATGCGGAGCCAACCTGTTGCTGAGTCATCCCTAAAGCAGCAACTTTCTCGCGATCAATCACCAGAACATCTTGTGGCTTATCAATCTTCAAATCTGAATCTACGTAGAAAAAGTTTCCGGAGCGACGTGCTTTATCTAAAACTGCCTGAGATACCTCGTTCAGTTGCTCATACGATTCAGTGGTATTGATTACTACCTGCACCGGAAAACCTTGCGCTCCAGGCAGGGCGGGAAACTGGAAGGCTGCTACGCGAGCGCCAGCAATCGTGTTCCACTTCTGCTGCATATCTTCTTGGAACTTTGTAGCATTGCGACTCCGCTCGCCCCAATCTTTCAATAAGATACCGCCAAAGCTTGAAGTTGGACTTGTGATTTGGAATGCCTGCTCATATTCTGGTTCAGCGCTAGCGATCGCATAAATCTGATCTGCGTAAGTCTGCATTTGGTTGACTGTGCTATTAGGTGGGCCAGATGCTTGCATCAATACAATACCCTGATCTTCCGTTGGGGCAAGTTCGGCACGCGCAGTAGCGTAAAGATATGCGACGCCACCCAAAAGAATTGCACCCATCACAATAATCACTTGCCATGTACTAAGTAAGTCACGCAGAGTACTTTGATAGCTGTGATGAACCTTATCAAAAATTCGGTCAATCTTTTGTACAAAAGAAGATGCTTCTTGCTCTTCAGTAAAGATGCGCGAACACATCATCGGCGAAAGTGTCAATGCAATCAGACCTGAGACAGCTACGGCACTAGCTAAGGTAAAGGCAAACTCAGTAAAAAGCGCACCAGTCAAGCCACCCTGAAAGCCAATTGGGATATATACCGCAATCAAAACTACTGTCATCGCCAAAATCGGACCACCTAATTCACGAGCGGCGATTAGTGAAGCCTCTAATGGAGACTTGCCTTCTTTCATATGCCGATCAACGTTTTCAACCACGATGATGGCATCATCAACCACTAAACCAATTGCTAATACTAAAGCTAAGAGAGTTAGCAAATTAATAGAGTAGCCCAGCACTTGCATTAAGAAGAATGTACCAATGAGCGAAAGTGGCATTGCAATTACCGGGACTGCAACTGCACGCACACTACCCAAGAAGAGATAAATCACAATGGTCACAATAACCAAAGCTTCTATCAAAGTTGAAACCACCTCATCAATTGAGCTCGTGATGAACTTGGTGGAGTCATAGACAATCTTGCCAGTCATGCCAATTGGTAATTGCTTCTGAATACCAGGAACTACATCGCGTACCCGCTGAGCGACATCTAATAAGTTCGCCTGGGGAGCAACCTTGATAGCAATAAATACCGACTTCTTGCCGCTAAAAGCAACATTGGTGTTGTAGTCCTCAGACCCCAAGGTGACATTGGCCACTTGATCGAGATACACAATATTCACACCATCTTTTTTAACTACTAGCTTACGAAACTCTTCTAGCGTATGTAAATCAGTACCTGCAACCAAATCGACTGCAACCATATCACCTTTGGTGCTGCCTACTGCTGATAAATAGTTATTAGCAGACAGGGCGCTATAGACATCGTCAGCACCAACTCCAAGGCCTGCCATCTTCTCGCGATCTAACCAAGCGCGTAGAGCAAATTTTCTGCCGCCCGTAATTTCTGCATTCTGTACGCCCTCTACTGAATCTAGCTTAGGCTTTACAACTCGCAATAAATAGTCCGTAATTGCATTATTGGGTATGTCATCGCTATAAAAACCCATGTACATCGCAGCGGTAGATTGACCCACCTGAACCGTCAATATAGGCTGCTGGGCTTGTGGTGGTAGTTGATTCTTAACTGCGCTTATTTGTGTCTGAATTTGCGTTAATGCCGCATTAGAGTCGTAGTTCAACTTTAGCGTAGCAATAATCGTCGAAACGCCACTGACACTCGCTGACGATAAATAATCAATCCCTTGTGCCTGAGCAATAGAAGCCTCAAGTGGCTGCGTAATAAAACCTGCAATAGTTTCTGGATCAGCGCCATAGTAGGCAGTAGTAATCGTAACAATTGCATTCTGCGTTTGCGGATACTGATTAACTGGCAAAGAGCCAATGGCCTTTAAACCAAAAACCAATACGAGCGCACTCACGACCAGTGAAAGTACTGGTCTGCGAATGAATATGTCAGTCCAATTCATTTACTCACTATTCCTGTGGCTTAGGGTCAGGTGAATTCGCTGGTTGCACCTTGTTATTAATAATGAGTGGCGTACCATTCTTTAGCTTTAGCTGACCGCTTGTCACAATTGTTGCGCCCTCTTCAACCCCCTTGAGGATTGCCACTTGATCGCCTCGGGTTGCCCCAGTAGTAACAAATACCTGTTGGGCTTCTAGAGCCGGATTACCTTTTTTATCTTTCTTACCTGTAGGCTTAGCAATGAATACTGTTGAGCCATATGGGTTATAGGTCACAGCTGTTTGTGGCAAGGTTAGTAATTTCTCTTGTTCACCAACCTTTATGTTTACATTGGCAAACATTCCGGGAAGAATTTTCTTATCAGGGTTAGCAAGTTGTGCCTCAACTTGGATATTGCGGGTATTGGTATCGACTTTTGGACTAACGGCAGTAATCTTGCCGGTAAAACTGGCATCTTTAAATGCATCCGTAGTAACAGTCACCTCTTGGCCCACTTGAATTTGCTCTGCATTACTTTGTGGCAAGTTAAAGTCCACAAAAATAGGGTCTAGGGTTTGTAAGGTTAAAAGTTTATCGCCTGGATTAACATACTGACCAGGGTTAATCGATACGATACCGACGCGCCCACTAAATGGCGCCTTCAAATTCTTTTTAGCAACTAGAGCTGTTTGAGACTCAACCTGTGCCTGCTTAGAATTTGCATCAGCTGCACTAGTATCAAACACATTTTTACTAATCGCTTGAATGGCAAGCTGCTGTCTGTCACGCTCATTAATAACCTTAGCAAGATCAGCCATTGCCTTTAAGGACTTGAGCTGTGCCACATCAGAGGCATCATTTAATTTAATTAATAACTCGCCCTCTTTGACGTCTTGTCCAGACTTAATAGGCACAGTTGATACCAGGCCGCCAATCTCTGTACTCAATTCTACCCCCCTAAAGGCGCGGACGTTACCAACACTAGTGAGTTTGGGTTGCCATTCAGAAGTGGCGACTACCATCGTTGAAACTGTCGCTGGGGGTAGTCCCATTCCTGAAATGAAATGCTTAATCATGAAAGTCTTGAATTGATTAAAGGCAAAAATCAATCCCAGCAATAAGAAAACGCCACACAACATAATAGTCATGCGACGCGGCAATGGCTCCATTGCCATCAACTTTGCATATATCTTTGTACTACGCCATTTCTGACCCATACGAGTATAGAAGGCTTTGGCTTTTTCCCAGAGGGTAATTAATCTCTCACGTAATTTCCACTCAACCGCCCTTAACTTCATCCATGCCCATAAGGCAAGAACGATAGCAATGACTTTGTTCTTAATTGTTTCCAGAAGTTTCATTTTGATCTTTGTTCGCTATGTCTTTTCGTTTAAAAGCCGGGCCCTCACGATTCCACCAACCACCACCCAATGCTGCAAATAATGCTGCTGTATCAGAAAAACGGGTTGCTTGAGCCGCGACTGATTTCACTTTTGCCTGTTGATACTGATTTTGGTAATACAGGACTGCTAAGTAACTGGCAGTGCCCAATTTATATTGCTGCTGAACTAGGTCGAGCGTTTCAAAGGCATAACGCTCTGCATCTGATGCAGCTTTTAGGGCTTGTGCACCAGTCTCGAGCGCGCGCAATGCATTAGCCACTTCTTGGAATGCGTTCAAGACTGTGGACTGATACTGAAAAGCTGCTTGCTCATAATTTGCAATCGCACCTCGACGCTGCGCTAACAGCTGACCGCCCTGAAACAGCGGCTGCAAAATTCCGCCACCAATGGACCACAAAGCAGAGTTAGGGCCAAATAATGCAGCAGAAGTGAGTGCAGCAGAGCCAATTGACCCAGTGATATTAAATTGCGGCAATAAATTTGCTGTAGCTACCCCAACAAAGGCATTCTGCGCCTTGAGTTGAGCCTCTGCAGCTCGCACATCAGGACGCTGACGCACTAAATTTGACGGGACGGAGAGCGGTAACTTCTCAGGCAAGTGCAAATTTGAGAGATCAAACTTTGCAACATTGGCGTTGCTAGGTAGCTCGCCAACAAGCACTGCCAACTGATTACGAGCAAACGCTAAATTTCTTTCATAGTTAAATAAATCAACCTGTGAACTTGCCACTAAGGTTTGCTGGGAAGTCAAATCAACCTTATTAACTGCACCAATCTTTAATTGCTTTTCCGTCACTTCTGCTAAATTGGTTTGGGCTTTTAAGATTTCTTCGGTCGCTTGCATTTGCGCACGTAAGGCCGCCTCTTTAACTGCGCTTGTGACTACATTAGCAGTTAGAGAAAGATATGCGCCTTCTAGTTGAAACTGAGCCACTTCAGCCTGGGCTCTAGCACCCTCTACTGCACGGCGTGCACCACCAAAGACATCTAACTTATAAGTAACATTTACCGAGGTGTTATAAAGATTGTAAGTGTCAGATCCGTATGGCAGGCCATAAATTGCCGATGGCTGAAGTTGTCGAGCGGCCGTGCCACCGACGCTTACCGCTGGAAAATATTGGCCACCAATTTGAGCGTTCACATTCTCTTGTGCGGCACGTAATGCTGCGTCTGCTGCACCTAAGCTTGGATTCTGCTCAAGTGCTTTTTTAATTAGCGCATCTAGCTCCGGAGACTTATAAAGCGTCCACCATTGCGCCTCTATATCCGCCCCCTGCGTAAATTCTTGAGGAGTGCCTCCTGGCACCCCAGGAGCAGTTGCTAATTTTTGAGAAAGTGGATCCTCTGTATAGGTCTTAGTCTTAGGGGCATCAGGTTGCTTAAAATCAGGGCCGGACGCACAAGCAGATAGCACCCCTGTAAAAATTAACAGAAGTAAATTCAAACGTGAGAATGGAAGTGCTTTTGACCGAAACATGAATTGCAGTAAATATCCTCTTTTACAAGACTTATTTGAACACAGAAATACAATCAGAGCCCTGCAAAGCCCTGATTTAACTACTTAAATTTGTTCACAGCTTTGGGAAAATGTCAAACCTGAAAATTATTCGACAGTAACACTCTTCGCAAGATTTCTTGGCTTATCTACATCAGTGCCGCGCGAACAGGCCGTGTGATACGCCAGAAGCTGTAGAGGCACTACATGTAGGATTGGAGAAAGTTTTCCATAGTGTTCCGGTAAGCGAATGACATTAATACCATCGCTACTCACAATCACAGCATCTTGATCGGCAAACACGTAAAGTTTACCGCCACGCGCTTTAACTTCTTCCATATTGGATTTGAGTTTTTCAAGAAGCTCATCCTTTGGAGCAACTGTTACAACTGGCATTTTGTCAGTTACCAATGCCAATGGACCATGCTTTAACTCGCCAGCTGGATAAGCCTCAGCATGAATGTATGAAATCTCTTTTAACTTCAATGCGCCTTCGAGTGCGATTGGGTAATGGAGACCGCGCCCTAAGAAAAGGGCATTCTCACATTTAGAAAACACATCACTCCAGGCGATAATTTGCGGCTCTAGCGCCAATACTGCATGCAGCGCTTTAGGTAAATGACGCAATTCGCGAAGTAACTCTTTTTCTTTTTCAGGAGAGATTCTCCCTGCACGCTTGGCTAATGAAACTGCCAAAAGGTAAAGTGCCAATAACTGTGTAGTAAAGGCTTTTGTCGAGGCAACACCAATTTCAGTGCCGGCTTTAGTTAAAAAGTGCCAACCCGTTTCACGAACCATGGCGCTACTAGCAACGTTACAAATTGACAGGGTGTACTGATGCCCAAGACTCTTGGCATGACGCAGGGCCGCTAACGTATCTGCTGTCTCGCCTGATTGAGATACGACCACAATCAAAGTTTTTGGATTTGGAACAGTAGTGCGATAACGATACTCGCTTGCAATCTCAACTTGAGTTGGAATACCAGCGATATCTTCGAGCCAATATTTACCAACACATGCCGAGTAATAACTGGTACCACAGGCCAAAATTAAGATTTGATCAAATTTTTTCCAGTCATCAGCATTTGCATTAAAGAGCTCTGGGCCAAAAGAAGCAATATTAGCCAGCGTATCGCCAATCGCACGAGGTTGCTCAAAGATCTCTTTTTGCATGTAATGCTGATAAGGGCCAAGATCCACAGAGTCTGCCTGTGTAGGCATTGGCTTACGATCTCTTTGCACAGACCTGCCGGATTGATCAATCACTTCTACGCTGTCCGCCTTGAGGATAGCGACATCGCCTTCTTCCAAGTACATCATCGAGCCAGCACGTCCAGCCAAAGCAAGTGCATCTGAGGCTAAAAAGTTTTCATGATCACCCAAGGCTATGACTAAAGGTGAGCCAGCACGCGCGCCAATTAGGGTTGTAGGTTGATCTTGAGCAATTACGCCTATAGCGTATGCACCATGTAATTTAGGCAAAACTATTCTGACTGATTGGGCGATATCTTTTTGGCCATCGGCAACGTATTGTTGATAAATCAAATGGGCAATCACCTCAGTATCGGTCTCTGAAGTGAACACATAGCCAGCAGCTTTTAATTCTGAGCGCAAGGGTTCGTAATTCTCAATAATGCCGTTATGTACAACAGCAATCAGGCCATTAGAAATATGCGGGTGTGCATTTTGTGTATCCGGCTTGCCATGCGTAGCCCAGCGTGTATGGGCAATACCAACGGTACCGACGAACTCTTTCCCCTGCTCAGCTAACTCAGAAACGCGGGCTGTAGTGCGAGCTCTTTCAATTGGATGCTGAGCATCGTCTCCATTGATAATCGCAAATCCACATGAATCGTACCCACGGTACTCAAGGCGACGCAAGCCTTCAACTAGCACATCAACAATATTTTTATGGGATGCTGCGCCAACAATACCGCACATTATTTTTTACCCTTTCCGTTTTTTTTGGGGGCGACTTTCTTGCTAGCCACTTTCTTTGTAGCAGGCTTTTTCTCTTGCTTAACAGGACGCTTCCACTGCAAAGAAACTTGCCTTGCTCTAGATACTGTTAGCTGATTTGCCGGCGCATCTTTTGTCAGGGTTGTACCTGCACCTAATGTAGCACCGCGGCCAACACGCACCGGAGCCACTAGCTGCGTATCGGAACCAATAAAAACATCATCCTCAATAATTGTTTGATGCTTATTCACGCCATCGTAGTTACAAGTAATAGTGCCTGCGCCAATATTGACTCTCGAGCCCACAATAGAGTCACCGACGTAAGCCAGATGATTTGCTTTGCTATTCGCAGCAATTTTGCTGTTCTTTACTTCAACGAAGTTACCAATATGAACATCGTTGGATAAATCAGCGCCGGGACGTAACCGTGCATAGGGTCCAATCACTGACTGGTTGCCAACTTTGGCGCCATCAATATGACTGTAGGGATGTACTGCTACCCCTTTACCAATAACGCTGTTGCGAATCACACAGTAAGGGCCAATTGTTGTTCGTGCCGCTAGAGTGACACAGCCTTCAAAGACACAACCTACGTCAATGAAAACATCGGTACCGCACTCGAGTGTGCCGCGCACATCAATACGTGCGGGATCGGCTAATGACACGCCAGCATCCATCAATTGATTGGCAATATTAAGTTGATGAATGCGCTCTAGTGACGCCAACTGGTCACGGCTATTGACGCCAACTGTTTCAAATTCATCATCTGCTTGTGTGGTGCGAATGGGAACGCCATCTTTCACGGCCATCGCAATCACATCGGTTAAATAATATTCGCCTTGGGCGTTACTGGCGCGCAAAGCTTTAAGCCATTTCTTTAATGCATTAGTTGGCAATACCATGATGCCGGTATTAATTTCATGAATCGCTTTTTGTGCGGGTGTTGCATCTTTCTCTTCAACAATCTCCTGGACTGAACCATCGGCATCACGAACAATACGGCCATAGCCCTTTGGGTTTTCTAGATTCTGAGTAAGCAATGCCAGAGCAGAATCTTGGCCACGCACACCATCCGCTAATTTAGCCAATTTACTTAAAGTTTTTTTACTGGTCAGCGGGACATCACCATAGAGAACCAAAGTAGGTTCTTGCACATCCAATTTTGGAAGCGCTTGCAGCAGAGCATGGCCTGTACCCTTTTGCTCAGCCTGGAGTGCAGTGGAGACTTTGCTAAAGCTCGGATCTACTTTACTTGCATTGGCTAGGAATTCTTTAACATCGGCAGCACCATGACCAACCACCACGATTGGACCGTTTTTGGTCTGCTTGTTTTGTAGTGATAAAGCATTAACAAGGACGTGCTGAAGGAGAGGCTTCCCTGCTAGCGTTTGCAGAACCTTAGGCAGGGCGGATTTCATCCGCTTTCCTTGCCCAGCAGCCAAGATGACGATATTCATAAGGGGGGATTATAAGTCCCCTGAATGAGAGTTCCACAAGCCAATTCGTCTAATTCCGCCTCATCAATCGCCTTATCGCCGGGTGATCTAGCGGCAATGCCAGATAGCTCGGTAGAAATCTCTAGGTTTTGGAAATCAAAGGCTTCACCATCCATTAAATGGGATGGGACGATGTGGTGCATTGAGCGAAAGAGATTTTCTACTCGGCCAGGGTGCTTCTTCTCCCAATCACGCAACATTTCCTTCATTACCTGACGCTGAAGATTGGGCTGACTGCCGCAAAGATCGCAAGGAATGATCGGGAAATTCATATCGCCCGCATAGCGCTCAAGTAATTTCTCGGGCACATAGGCTAAAGGACGGATAACAATATGCTTGCCATCATCAGAACGTAACTTAGGGGGCATACCTTTTAATTTGCCCGCATAAAACATATTCAGCATCAAGGTTTCTAAAATATCATCGCGATGATGGCCTAGAGCAATCTTTGTTGCACCCAATTCATCTGCCACGCGATACAAAATGCCCCGGCGTAAACGCGAACATAGGCCGCACGTTGTTTTACCTTCTGGAATAACCCGCTTGACGATACTGTAAGTATCTTGCTCTTCAATATAAAACTGAACACCCAAGCTCTTTAAATAATTGGGCAATATTTCCTCGGGAAAGTTGGGCTGCTTCTGATCCAAGTTAACAGCAATGATCTCGAAATGAATTGGAGCGCGCTCACGTAACTTCATCAGAATATCCAGCATGGCGTAACTATCCTTGCCGCCAGACACGCACACCATCACTTTGTCACCATCTTCAATCATGCCAAAGTCACCGATAGCCTGACCTACTAAGCGGCAGAGTTTTTTCTCTAGCTTGTTCTCTTCGAAAACAACTTTACGAATATCACCCATGACTAATCACTTACGCTTGCTTAATCCGAAATACTTCGACACCAACAGAATGACAATCTGGATATACATCTGGCTTGGCTGTACTAACTCGCGCAGCCAATACCTCAGGATGAGCCAGCATTGCAGCTACGATGTCATCACAAAAAGTTTCCTGAAGATGAATATGGCCTTTAGAGGCACGTGCCTTAATGGTTTCGCGCATAAAGTCGTAATCAACCACTTCCTCCAACTGATCATGCGTTGGAGTATTCATGGCTAATGGAATGTAGAGATCTACGTTTAGAGTCACGCGTTGCTCTGCCTTTTTCTCAAAATCATGAACGCCAATATTGATATAGATTTCATAGTCGCGTAAAAATAAACGGCGACAATCTGCGAGAGCTGGGTGAGAAAGCATTGCGTGCATGAATAACCTACTTAATTTGTCTTGAACATCACATCACGTGATGAGGGTAATAAATGTTGGCCACCATCAACATATAAGGTGGTGCCAGTAATCGCATTCGCTTGCGCCAAAAATACAGCTGCTGTAGCAATATCAATTGGTGTTGATGACTTTCCTAATGGCGTCATTTGATGTGCTTTTGCAAATCCATTATTCGTTTGATCACCAGATGGCAAGGAAATTCCAGGTGCCAAGCCAACCACCCTGAGGTGAGGAGCAAAATCCAGCGCCAATACTTCAACGGAAGTTGCTAAAGCTGCTTTAGACAAGGTATATGACAAATAATCTGGATTGAGATTAATTAACTTTTGATCAAGCAATTGAATGACAGATGGCAAGTGATCACCATCTGTTTTATTTGAATTATTTTGCTGATATTCAAACATTAGCTGAGATAGCAAAATGGGTGCTGTCAAATTCACCTGCATGTGGTTTTGTAAACTTGCCGCGCTCAACGGTGTATCCGAATTGGCGCGATCGTACTCGAAAATAGACGCGCTATTTACTAGGCAATGCAAATTGGCAAATTGTTTAGTGACTGCAGTAAAGAGTTTTTTGATAGCGCTATCGTCTTCCAAATCTGCCTGGAAAGCTTGAGCCTGGACCCCAATAGCCTGAATTTTTTTGACGGTTTCCTGAGCATCTTGCTCAGATCGCCCATAATGAACTGCCACTTCCCACCCCTGGCGTGCAAACTCCAAAGCAATTTCCCGACCTAGACGCTTGGCAGCGCCGGTCACTAAAACTGCTTTCTGTTGCCGGGATGAGGGTGAGTTCAATTAAATTCTCTTAGACTAGCGAGCTATGGATATTACCTTGACCAGCCTGGAAACGGAGCATAGCGAGCTTATCAAGGCCAAAATTGCCTCTCAGATCGCCTCTCAGGGCGGCTGGCTGGCATTTTCTCGGTATATGGAGATGGCCCTATATGAGCCTGGAATGGGCTATTACAGCGCTGGGGCACACAAACTAGGTGCCGGCGGGGACTTCACAACAGCCCCTGAATTAAGCCCCCTCTTTGGAGCCGCCATTTGCTCCACCTTATTGCCAGTTCTTGAGGGCCTCAAAGAAAAAGGTTTACCTGCCCAAATCCTCGAATTTGGGGCTGGAACAGGAAAGCTTGCCACCTCGATTCTGAGTCGACTTCATGATCTTGGCTTTAGCTTGGATCGCTACGACATCATCGAGATTTCTCCCGACCTGGCACAGCGTCAGCAAGAACGCATTGACGGACTTGTTCAAGAATTAAATCTATCCACTCAATGCAATTGGCTTAGCGAATTACCAACACAATTTAAGGGCGTCATTCTTGCCAACGAAGTCATCGATGCTATTCCCTGCGATGCCATCATTTATCAAAATGGCTTTTGGTATCGCTATGGCGTTAGTTTTGAAAATGACAGGCTGCTTTGGAAAGTGGGCTCGGCTGTAGCTCAAGATCTATTGCCTGAAAGTCTCTTAAGTAGAAATTTTGCTGAGGGCTACGTCACTGAGTTGCACATGCCTGCTAATGCCTGGATGCGCCAAGTTGCGCAGCAATTAGATACTGGCATGTTTTTAACCTTCGACTATGGTTTTCTAGAGAGTGAGTACTACCACCCACAAAGACTTGAAGGCACTCTAATGGCGCACCATCGCCATCATGCAATTCAGGATCCTTTTTATCTTCCAGGCCTTTGTGATTTGACGACCCATGTAGAGTGGTCACAAATTGCACGAAGCGCACTTACGGAAAATGCTGATGATGTATACCTCAGCAATCAAGCAGCTTATTTATTAGATGCTGGCATTGGCGATATTACTTTAGAAATCGGGGATCCGAGTGATCCTGAAACTTTTTTGCCAATTTCAAACTCACTACAAAAACTACTGTCCGAAGCGGAAATGGGTGAGCTCTTCAAGGTGTTCGCCTTCTCAAAAAATTTAGGCGCTTTGTTGCCCGAACACTCTCTAGAAGATCTACCTGGATTTCGGGGCAGAAATAGACTCTAAAGTCTAAGACTGAAGTGCGGTAGTAATTGCAGCAAGTCTTGCAGATTCAAATACGCTACCAATGCGCTCACCATTCGATCGATCTTGCGCCTCAACACCAGCAATAATCTCTGCTGTATTTAATGCTAAGGCCTTGCGCATTGCATTCGTCAACGCAGAAACATTAAATCCAATTTTGTCGGCAAGGCTCAGCAATAACTGGGCACGATCTGGTTTGCGCCAAACATCAGCGCGATTAAACCAAGCTAAGACATCAACAGATTGATAAGGGGTGGGCGCGCACTTCTGAACCAATACCCTCAGCTCACTAAAAATTTCACTGAAATCTCGCAACTCAATGGGCATACGCACACATTCAGCCCAAGAACGAATATCACTCGCAGGCAGATCCATCAAAGTAATGGCGCAACGCTCTTCTAAGCCATTACCACTTACTTCGTAATGCGCAATCAATGTCTCACGAAAAGGCTCTTCTGCAAGCTTTACGTTGAGCAATGCGGGCAATAGACTTTTGCTAGCGCCTGTATTTAATAAGGCCTGAAACATATGCATGGGCTTGGAAGAAATCAAGCCTCTAGCCAGCTCTTGCCAAATACGCTCTGCTGAAAGTGCGCTTAACTCACCAGATTGAACAATCGCTTTTAACGCTGCCATCGTCTCATTGGCAATACTAAATTCAGGGAAGCGTGCGGCAAAGCGTGAAATGCGCAGTAAACGCAGTGGATCTTCGGCAAATGCATCAGATACGTGACGAAATACTTTACCAGCTAAATCTTCTTGACCGTTAAAGGGATCAATGATCGGGCCAAATTGTTTTCCATCAGCACCAATTTCTTGCGCCATTGCATTGATTGTTAAATCACGGCGCTCTAAGTCTTGCTCTAAGCTCACTGAAGGGTCTGCATAAAAATGAAAGCCTTTATAACCTTGACCTGTTTTTCGTTCAGTACGCGCTAAAGCATATTCAGCTTGAGTTTCTGGATGTAGAAAAACTGGAAAATCCTTGCCCACAGGACGAAAGCCTTTGGCAATCATTTCATCAACGCTAGAGCCAACAACTACATAGTCGATGTCGTGCACAGGCAAACCCATTAGGGTGTCCCGTATTGCGCCACCAACTGCGTAGATTTTCATTACCGCATACCCTCTAGAGTGCGCCGACTGATACCAAATACTTCACTTAATGCATCCTGACCATTTACAGGCAATACATTAGGCAATTGCATCGAGGCAATATTGTCACGCGACATCAAGGTAGGCCCTGGCAAGAATTCAAATGCAAGGGCTTGGAGATAACCTACAAAGGCAGGTACTGGAATAATGGCGCAAGATGTTTTAGCTTTGCGTGCCGCAAACTCCACAATTTCTTTCATGGTGTAGACCGTAGGCCCTACTAAATCATATGATTGATGAATAGTCTGAGGCATTGTTAGTGCCATAACAAAAGCTGTTGCCACGTCGTCTACACTCACTGGCTGAAATTTAGCCTGATGATTTGCCAAAGGCATTGCTGGAAAAAATTTAGTTAGCTTTGCAAATAAATTAATAAATTGATCTTGGGCACCAAAGATTACCGATGGCCTAAAGATGGTCCAATCTAAATTACTCGCCTTGACTGCGACTTCACCATCGCCCTTGCTGCGCTGATACATAGATGGTCCATTTGCATCTGCACCCAAGGCACTCATATGCAGATAACGCTTAAGACCATGAATTTGCATCGCAGTGATAATATTTTTTGGCAAGTCTACGTGAGCCGCCTTAAACACCTTTCCATAAGGTTGCGCTGGCTTATCGTGCAAGACACCAACCAAATTAATCACGGCCCCATTAGATTCAATGCGCGCACATAGAAATTGCAGCTCATCAAAATCATGTACATCAGCATCTTCTAAATGCACCTTAGGTAGCATGCGTAATTCACGGCCTACAGCAAGATGGCTTGTAGGCAAAAGAACGGAATAACCCTGCATTTGTAATTGTGCAGCTATTACTCGCCCAACAAATCCATTGCCGCCAATCAAAAGTATGTCGTATTTCATGAGCTCTCTTATTGATGAATACTAATTAAGGTAATTCAGATTGAGTTGCTGCCTTAGGGGAAATAACCCCTAAGCGTTGCTTCAATGATGGTGCTTGCCCATTCATCACAGAGGAATAGTAATTGGCATTTGAGAGGACATTCTTCACGTAAGTCCGCGTTTCATTAAAGGGAATAGTCTCAGCAAAGATCGCACCCTCTGTTGGGCTGGTTAACTTCTCACGCCATGCTTTTGAGCGTGAGGGACCCGCGTTATAGGCAGCAGATGCTAGCACCCAAGAACCATCTAGATCAACTAAAACCATATTCAGGTAATTACTTCCTAAAGTTAAATTGGTATTGGTATCGCTTAGCTTGTCATTAGTGTAGTTAATCATGCCAATCTTTTTAGCAACATACTTTGCTGTGTTTGGCATTACTTGCATCAAACCTGAAGCGCCAACTGATGAGGATGCATTCATGATAAAGCGTGACTCCTGACGAATGAGTCCATAGGCCCAGGCCAAATTTAAATCAATCTGTCTAGCAATGGGCGAAAGCTCATCCCTGAAAGGAGTTGGATAGCGCAAACTAAAGTCATGCTCTTGTTTTGTGCGATCCGCAGTATTGACGACACGATCATATAAATGAATACGTTTGGCGTATTCAGCCGCGGCGAGCAACTGCTTATCTGTCATATTGCGCAGCTCCCAATTCCACTCGCGATTACCTTCAAAGCGCAGATTCATGGCATACAAACGCTCGCCCCTGATAAAGCCCTTGCGACTAGCCATCGCATCAATCTCTTGCTCAGTCACTTTAGTTCGAGCTGGCGCATGATTCGATCTACCCAACTCTTCACGTGCTAGCTGACCATAAAAGTTGTATTGGTCTGCAATCAACTCAAAACTCTCTTTGGCCTTTGCATCTTGACCTTCAGCTTTTAAAGCGCGGCCGTACCAATAAGTCCAAGCAGGATCTTTACTTCGAACTACAGGGTTCATACCCTCGATAGCATTTTTTACTAAAGGCCAATCCTTGGCGCGCAAGCCTGCGCGAACCTTCCACTCTTGCGACTCCACTGAGAGTAATTCGTTATAGCCAAGCTCTTGCTGCAAGCGATAAGCATCATCAGCATTTGGATCTAATTTCTTTGCCAGAAATTGACCAATGACACCCCAAGCAACAGCCTGATTCTCTTTGCTGTAGCGTGAGGAGGTTTGCAAAAAATCACGGTGGGTCCTAGCAGGATCGGCCTTAGCAGCCTTGACGATTTCTACAATAGGATCTTCACCGCCCAAGCGACGTGCCATGGTGTCAAAACCTCTTTCGCTTGCTGCGCGGCCAATTGCCTTTGCCTCGCTAGGCGTCATACCACCGGCAGCAACTAAGGAAGGAACCAGCTCTTGGCAAGCTTGTCCAAAATAGCTTGGATCCAACAAGATTGAGCGAGAGTCGATTGCTAATTTAGTTGGATTCTCGCCTTGCGATAATTTTGACAGCAAGGAATAGCACTTCACCTGAGTGTCATCATCCAAAACAAACTTGGCATACTCCAAATCAAAACGAGCCCAGTCTTTTCGCTTACCCAAGACTAATAACCAATCATTACGCATGCGATCAGCCAAAGCAGTGCCTTGATACTGATTTAAAAACGCAACCACCTCGGCATCAGCACTGTAATCACCACGGGGCCCACCACCACTATCAAATAATTGGGGTTTAATTCGAAAATACGCTACATAGTCATCAAATGGATACGCTGCCAAGCTGGATGAAAGCTGTTGCGTACGAAAGACATCATTCTTCCTGGCAGCTTCTCGAAGATCAATAAACGTTCGATCGGTATCATTGATCTCTGCTGGGGCGGCCTTGCTCTCATACGACTTTGGCATGCTCGCTTTTTTTGTCTTTTCTGCAAAAGCACTGGGCATAGCCAAGGCTAGTCCAAGGATCAATATCTTGGTCCAGTGGAACTGATTAATTTTGATCATTTGAGACTTCTTTTTCACTGTCTAGCCCTGTACAGATTCACCAGTATTCGCCTGGCATTAAGATGTTTACTATATCTTCTAATTTTCGCCTGATAATGGACGATATGCACGGTAATTCACCAAAAACTCTTCGTCAAGATTTGTTAAAGCAACGTAAAGAATTTGCTGCTAGGCAAAATTATGGCCAGACTAAAGATCTCCTGATTGCCAGTCTCAATCAGTTTTTAACTGAGGATTGCAATTCACAGCGAGTTATAGCGCTTTATTGGCCAATTCAAGATGAAATTGATTTACGCCCTGCATTAATTGCTTGGGCGCATCAAAAGGCCGGGCGCCGCCTTGCACTCCCATTTGCCCGTGCTGATAAACACCTCGACTTTTATGAATGGCAAGAAGGTGATGAGTTAACCCTAAGTCAACATGGCGTGCCAGAACCAAGCCCAAATAACTCCTCAAGACCAGCAGTCAATCCTGATTACATCCTGATTCCCTGCGTAGGATGGTCAAGTTCTATTGAGAATGGCAAAACTCAATATTGGCGGCTAGGATATGGCGGCGGTTACTTTGATCGAACTCTCGCCGAACTCAGAAAGCACAATCCCAAGCTTACTTGTATTGGGATTGGCTTTGATTGGCAAAAACTCAATGATGCCCAGTGGGCGGCTCAAACTCATGATGAGCCTTTAGATATGCTGCTCACAGAGTCTGGCTTATTTCGTTAAGTCTAAATTATCAGCAATTGCTAAAACAGCATCCGCTTGATTCAAAGAATAGAAATGCAATCCTGGGGCACCTGCAGTTAGCAACTGATCACATAAATCAGTCACTACTTCTTCACCAAATGCACGGATAGAAGCAATATCATCACCGTAGGATTGAAGGCGTAAACGAATCCAGCGAGGAATCTCAGCGCCACAAGCATCTGAAAAGCGTAATAACTGGGTGCTATTGGTTATCGGCATAATGCCTGCAATGACGGGTTGGGCAACGCCTAGGTCGTAAGCCTCATCGACAAAACGGAAGTAAGCATCGCTGTTATAGAAATACTGAGTCACAGCAGAATTAGCGCCAGCCTTCATTTTTTGCACGAAGAAATCTACATCGCTCGCAGGAGACTTTGCCTGTGGATGCGTCTCTGGATAGGCAGCTACATCAATATGAAACCAATCGCCAGTTTCTGTCCGAATAAATTCTACCAACTCATTGGCATGATGAAACTCGCCATACTGACCCATGCCAGACGGCAAGTCGCCTCGCAAAGCCACAATGCGCTTCACGCCTAATGCTTGATATTGTTTCAACATTTCGCGCACGCTTTCACGTGAGCTACCAACACAAGATAAATGGGGAGCAACTACTGCACCAGCAGCATGTATATCGCTAACCACCTTTAATGTGCCAGACTGAGTAGATCCACCGGCACCAAAGGTCACGGAATAAAACGCAGGCTTAAGCGTTTCACTAAAACGCTCGCGCACAAGATGTAGCTTCTTCTCACCTTCAGGTGTTTTTGGAGGAAAGAATTCGACGCTTAATTCCATGATTTTGGGCCTAGGTATCTATTAAACAAATGGATTAATAACGATAGTGGTCAGCCTTGTATGGGCCTTCCTTCGTTACGTTAATGTAGGCAGCCTGCTGATCAGATAACACAGTGAGCTCAGCATTTAGGGTCTTGAGCTGCAAACGTGCAACCTTCTCATCCAAATGCTTAGGCAATGTATATACGCCAACCGGATATTTATTGGTACCAACTGCATTCCATAATTCGATCTGAGCAATCACTTGGTTTGCAAATGAAGAGCTCATTACATAGGAAGGGTGACCTGTACCGCAACCCAGGTTTACCAAGCGGCCTTTGGCCAGAATGATGATGCGCTTTTCAGGCTTGCCATTGCTTGCCGGGAAAATTACATGATCAACCTGAGGCTTAATCTCTTCCCACTTGTATTTTTCAATACCAGCAACATCAATCTCATTATCGAAGTGGCCAATGTTACAAACGATGGCTTGATTCTTCATCTTCGCCATATGGTCATGGGTAATCACATGGTAATTGCCAGTAGCGGAAACAAAAATATCTGCTTTATCAGCAGCGTAATCCATCGTGACAACACGATAACCTTCCATCGCAGCTTGGAGTGCGCAAATTGGATCAACCTCAGTCACCCAAACTTGAGCAGAAAGAGCGCGCAAGGCTTGGGCTGAGCCCTTGCCCACGTCACCATATCCACAAACTACCGCAACCTTGCCTGCTACCATCACGTCAGTGGCACGTTTAATTGCATCAACCAAAGACTCACGGCAACCATAGAGATTATCGAACTTGCTCTTGGTTACAGAGTCGTTCACGTTAATTGCTGGGAACTTCAGCTCACCTTTAGCAAACATTTGATACAAACGGTGTACACCAGTAGTAGTTTCTTCTGTAACGCCTTTTACTTTTTCCAAACGTGTGGAATACCACGTTGGATCTTGCGCTAATTTTTTCTTAATAGCAGCAAATAAAATCGTTTCTTCTTCGCTAGTTGGGTGATTCAAGCAAGCCTGATCTTTTTCAGCACGTGCGCCGAGGTGCAATAGCAAAGTTGCATCGCCACCATCATCCAAAATCATATTGGTGAAGCCGCCATCAGCCCACTCAAAAATACGATGGGTGAAATCCCAGTATTGCTCAAGAGTCTCGCCCTTGATAGCAAATACAGGCGTACCGTTAGCAGCGATTGCTGCTGCAGCATGGTCTTGTGTTGAGAAAATATTGCAAGAAGCCCACTGAACTTCGGCGCCTAGAGCCTCAAGGGTCTCAATCAATACAGCAGTTTGAATGGTCATGTGCAACGAACCAGTGATGCGCGCACCACGCAGTGGTTGTTGGGCAGCAAATTCATCACGAATGGCGATCAAGCCAGGCATCTCAGTTTCAGCGATCGCAATTTCTTTACGGCCAAAATCAGCTAAAGAAATATCAGCAATCGCGCAACGAGTTGCAACAAAGTTGTTTAAATCAGAAACGGTATTCATTAATGCTCCAGCTAAATACGATCCAATGCTGGAGTGCAAACTCGCTAGCCGTTGAATCATGGGTTAGCGAGCGCGGTTGCAATTAGCAAACTCTGATTAAGAGCCCGCTCCCTTCAAGCCTGGGGAAATACTCAGTATCAGTATTCCTTGCAACGCTCCTTGAAGGTATGGCGTAATTGTAAACAATTACGCCATATTTCGCTTCAATACGTCTACAAACTGCTTTTTTTACTATTTATAAGCCCGCTGCAGCACGTAATGCTGCCGCTTTATCTGCTTGCTCCCAAGTGAATTCTGGCTCCTCGCGGCCAAAATGACCATAAGCAGCAGTCTTGCGATAAATAGGGCGCAAGAGGTTAAGCATCTTCACAATTCCTTTTGGACGCAAATCAAAGTGCTCAGAAACTAATTGCGCAATCTTTTCATCGGAGACCTTCCCGGTGCCAAATGTGCTCACCATCACTGAAGTTGGTTTAGCGACGCCAATTGCATAAGAAATCTGAATCAAGCACTTGCTTGCCAAACCAGCAGCAACCACGTTCTTCGCAACATAACGACCGGCGTATGCAGCAGAGCGATCAACCTTAGAGGGATCCTTGCCGGAGAACGCACCACCACCATGAGGAGCTGCGCCACCGTAGGTATCGACAATAATTTTGCGGCCAGTTAAACCGCAATCGCCTTGTGGGCCACCAATAACAAAGCGACCTGTTGGGTTCACTAAGAAGTTAATCGCACCTTTAACCAAATGCTTAGGTAATACCGGTTTGATGATCTCTTCGATCACCGCTTCACGTAATTTTTCAAGAGAAATATCCTCATCGTGTTGAGTGGACAACACAACCGTGTCGATCGAGTCAGGCTTGCCATCAACATAGCGCAAGGTAACTTGTGACTTTGCGTCAGGACGCAACCAATTAAGACGGCCATCGCGACGCAATTGTGATTGACGCTCTACCAAGCGATGTGACAAATGAATCGGCAAAGGCATAAGCTCTGAAGTTTCATCGCAAGCATAACCAAACATCAAACCTTGGTCACCAGCACCCTGGTCTAGACCATCGTCATGCGCCTTATCAACACCCTGAGCAATGTCTGGGCTTTGCTTGTCATATGCAACTAAAACTGCGCAACCTTTGTAATCAATGCCGTAGTCAGTATTGTCATAGCCGATTTCACGCAAGGTATTGCGGGCAACTTGAATATAGTCAACGTTTGCATTGGTAGTAATTTCACCAGCAAGAACTACCAAGCCGGTGTTACATAAAGTTTCTGCTGCAACACGTGCAGTTGGATCTTGGGCCAAGATGGAGTCCAAAATGGCATCAGAAATTTGGTCTGCTACTTTATCGGGGTGACCTTCAGAAACTGATTCTGAGGTAAAGAAGTAATCGTTTGCCATTGCCTATTCCTTTAATAATTAACACGATCTATTGGACAACTCGACGCGCCAGGAACCACAACGGCGACGCTTTAGCAGAATATTTGAATCGCCCTGCAAGTTGTCTTAACTCAGCGATGTTTCAATTTTATCCGAAAAGAGCTTAATCTATCAAGCCGAACTTAAATTTGGCCCTGATGGCAGCATTGAATATCATTGGGGGGTGCGAAAACTTCTTCTTAAGCTTAGCCTCAATAGTCTTACCGACCTTCCACTTGCTCTCATGCAAGTGGTTGGAGCGTGTATGGGCATGCTGGCCTATATGGGCTCCAAGCAATACCGCTCACTCTTTCGCCCGCAATACGAAGCTGTAGTTAGGGCCCACAAACTCCCCATGAGGCTTTGGGAGGCCATTAGAGCCTCTGGAATGCTGTTTTCAGATAGCTTATGGATTTGGCGTAATCCCCAGAAAGCACTCAAATTAGTTGAAGTGCATAACTGGGATGTAGTCGAATCAGCCGTCAATGAGGGTCATGGCTTGGTGATGCTGACGCCCCATCTTGGTGGTTTTGAAATCATCCCTCGTGTGTTGGCTCAACATTTCACCGCAACTATTTTGTATAGACCCTCACGTCAAGAGTGGCTCAATGAAGTGGTTGAAGAAGGCCGCGCCTATCCTAATATGCATTTTGTTCCCACCAATCTCAATGGTGTGCGTCAGATGACCAGGGCACTCACTCGCGGCGAGGCCATTGGCATTCTTCCTGATCAGGTTCCTAGTGGTGGCGAGGGTGTTTGGGTGCCATTCTTTGGGCGGCCCGCCTACACCACTCCATTACCTGCACGCCTAGCAAATCGCAACAACACGCCAGTAGTCATGTTTACCGCGAAACGCAAAGGCATTGGCAAGGGTTGGTTAATGCAGGCTACTAGACTAGCTACCTTATCTGAAGATGCCAATATTGCAGCTACTCAGATCAATGCTGCCATTGAGAATGCGGTACTCATTGCCCCCGAACAATTTATTTGGTCTTACAACCGCTATAAGCATCCCACTGGTGCAGAATTGCCCCCAAGTAATTAGTTATAAAATTTTGAAATGGTCTGGCTACATAACCTCTTCAATTTTCTGGCGCTCAATCTCTTGCGCATCTTCGCCTTCCTTCCATACTCCATCACCATCTATACGGGTTATGGCCTCGGCTGGCTTGTAGCCCATATACCTAATGAGCGTACGTATGTAGTGAAAACCAATCTTCGTTTGTGCTTTCCGAATCTGAATGAAAAGGAAATTAATGCGCTAGCACTAGAACATTGGAAATTATTTGGTCGCAGCGTTTTGGAAAGAAGTCGCATTTGGCTTGGCAGTGGCAAACAAATTACCGATATCGTCGCTATTAATTCTGAGATTACTCTGGGTGATCGCAAGCCGCGCTTGCTGATTAATCCACACTTCGTAGGACTCGAGGGCGGATTTATGGCCCTATCGGTTTTAGCCAGCCAACATGAATGGCCAAGGGGTGCAGGCCTTTATCAAAATATGAAGAATCCATTTTTTAATCAAAAGATGATTGAGTGGAGAAATCGCTTTGGCGGCAAATCTATCGAAAGACAAAGTCGCTTACGTGATCTCATTCGTGAAATTCAAACAGGAAACTTTATCTTTATTGCCCCTGATATTGATTTGGGCCCACGCGACTCTGTCTTTGTCCCCTTCTTTGGCATTCAAACCAATACTATTACATCAGTTTCGCGCTTAGCCAAACTCAGTGGCGCAGAGGTCTGCTTGATGACCACGACATTAAATCAAGATCGCAAAGGCTACACCTGTCATATCAGTAAGCCTTTACCAAACTTTCCAAGTGATGATGTCGAAAAAGATACGGCTTGCCTTAATCACTATATTGAAGAGCTTGTTCAAGAAAGACCGGCGGAGTACTATTGGGTACATAAGCGTTTTAAACATAGACCTCCTGGCGAAACCAGTCTTTACGATTAAGCGGAAACATTTTGAGCACATATTCACCGTCACGCAAACTGCGCTTCACCAAAATGCATGGTGCTGGCAATGATTTCATTGTGCTCAATGGCATTGATCAAGACCTCAGCTCTATTACACGTGAACAATGGCAGGCATTAGCACACCGTCAATTTGGTATTGGTGCAGATCAAATTCTGATTGTTGAAAAAGCTACGCGTCAAGACGCTGATTTTCGTTACCGGATTTTTAATGCCGATGGCGGCGAAGTTGAGCAATGCGGTAACGGCTCACGCTGCTTTGTGCGCTTCGTATTGGATCAAGGTTTATCGACTAAAAATCCATTGCGTGTTGAGGTTATGCATTCTGTGCTTACCCTCAAGTCATATCCTGATGGCCAAGTAGAAGTGGATATGGGGGCGCCCATTTTTGAGCATAGCCATATCCCCTTTAATGAAAACGGGTTAGCCAGCATGCAAGAGTTTCAAGAAACTCTTTACGCACTTCCTTTAAGTCGTCCTACGACGCATGATAGTTTTGTTGGCGTACTTTCAATGGGTAACCCGCACGCAGTCCAAGTTGTTGCGGACGTTGAGAGCGCTCCTGTTCTTGAAGAGGGAGCTGAAATTGAACAATATTTAGCTTTCCCCAAAAGAGTAAATGCTGGCTATATGCAAGTCATGAATCGCAATGAAATCAAATTGCGTGTTTATGAACGCGGTGCTGGAGAAACGCTAGCTTGTGGCACGGGCGCTTGTGCAGCGGTAGTTTCAGGGATTAGAAGGGGCTTGCTGGATTCGCCTGTCAAAGTGCATACCCGTGGTGGCAATCTTCACATTGCCTGGGGCGGTACTGTCGATAGCATTATTCAACCTGTCATCATGACCGGGCCGGCAGTTACTGTCTTTGAAGGCGAAACAACAATTTAAATGCCGTATTTCTCGCGGTAAGCCTTTACCGCAGGCAGATAGTTTGTTAACTGCGCATCGCTAGAAGAAGTTAAGAAAGACATTAAGTCGGCTAGATTTGCAATCGCAATGACTGGCAAACCAAACTCTTGTTCAACTGCCTGCACTGCAGACTTCTCACCAATCTCCACTGCGTTGCCAGAGCGCTCCATCCGATCTAAGGCAATCAATACTGCAGCTGGCTCAGCGCCTGCACCACGAATCAGATCAACCGATTCTCGCACCGAAGTGCCGGCAGAAATCACATCATCAATAATCACTACTTTACCTTTAACAGGAGCGCCCACCAATGAACCACCCTCACCGTGATCCTTGGCCTCCTTACGGTTGTAAGCATAAGGAACATTAATACCGTTGTCAGCTAATGCGATGGCTGTAGCTGCCGCTAGCGTGATTCCTTTATAGGCAGGGCCATAGAGCATGTCGAACTGAATATTTGATTCCTGCAAGGCCTTGGCGTAATAACGACCTAGCGCACTTAAACGTGTGCCATCATTAAATCCACCCGCATTAAAAAAATAAGGAGAGAGTCGCCCCGCTTTAGTTTTAAACTCCCCAAAGGACAAAACCTTTGCCTCCAAGGCAAAACGAATAAAGTTATCTTGATTTGAATTATTTGAGCTCATAGGCCTACATGTTACGCATCATTTCAGCGAACCTCAACGGTATCCGTTCAGCAGTCAAAAAAGGCTTTCTACCCTGGGCCATTAAGCAAAAAGCAGACTTCATCTGCATGCAAGAGCTGAAGGCCCAACGCGATGACCTAGAAGACGCCATTCTGAATCCAGACGGAATGCATGGCTATTTTCACCATGCCGAGAAAAAAGGCTATAGCGGTTGTGGCATCTATACGCCCCACAAACCAGATGAAGTCTTATACGGCTATGGCAATGCAGAGTTTGATGCTGAGGGGCGCTATGTGGAAGCTCGCTTTAAGGGGCTCTCGGTAATTTCGGTTTATATGCCATCAGGCTCAAGCTCACCCGAGCGACAAGAGGCTAAATATCGCTATCTTGATAGCTTCTTGCCCCACCTCATCAAGCTTAAAAAATCTGGTCAAGAAATTGTGCTCTGTGGTGATGTCAATATTGCCCATCATGAAATCGATCTTAAGAACTGGAAGGGGAATCTCAAAAACTCAGGCTTCTTGCCAGAAGAGCGAGCATGGCTTACCAACTTATTCGATCAAGTTGGCTACGTAGATGTGTATCGCAAATTAGAGCCGGAAGCAGGGGAGTCTTGCTACACCTGGTGGAGCAATCGTGGTCAAGCCTATGCCAAGAATGTTGGATGGCGAATTGACTATCACATCAGCACACCTGGCATAGCTACAACAGCAAAGAAAACTGCCGTGTATAAAGATGAACGCTTTTCAGATCATGCGCCACTTACTGTGGACTATGACTGGAAGCTTTAAACAATGTAGGCGGCGAAATTACTCGTCTTCTTTTTTGATCTGAACAATTTTGAAATGAATGGTTGCCCAAATCAACAGTAGAACTGGGGCGCCAATAATCGCTGTTCCGAAGAAAAATGTTTGATAACCGAAGGTATCTACGAAGACTCCTGAGAAGCCCGCTAACCATTTTGGCAAGAGCAACATCATCGAACTAAACAAGGCGTATTGCGTTGCTGAATAACGGATGTTCGTTAGGGCAGATAAGAAGGCGATGAATGCCGCACTGGCAATACCTGAGCTTAAATTGTCAGCAGAAATTACCCAAATCAAGCCATGTAAATCATGACCTTGTGTTGCCAACCAAGCAAATAATAAATTACTAACCGCAGATAACACTGCGCCCACAAACAAAATACGCAAGACACCAAATCGTAAGGTGAGGACGCCGCCCACAAAAGCGCCCACCAAAGTCATGACAACACCAAACACTTTGCTCACCGCTGCCACTTCATCCTTGGTGTAACCCATGTCGACATAAAAGGGGTTGGCCATAATGCCCATCACCACATCGCTAATACGATAGATAGCAATTAAAGACAAAATCAATACTGCATGCCAGCGATAGCGAGTGAGAAACTCAGCAAATGGCTCAATCAAGGTTTGATGGAGCCATGCCTTGACATTACGTGCTTTTGCCAATTGAATTTGTACTGGCTCTTTACTTAATAGAGTCGTAATTACTCCAACCCCAATAGATGCAGCCATACACAAATAAGCAAACTGCCAGGCGCCAGCATCATAGCCGCTGCCTGTCTCAGCCCTAGCGGCCAGCCACAAGACGCCCGCGCCTGACCAGATCAAAGCCAATCGGTAACCCGTTTGATACGTAGCCGCTAAGGCTGCTTGATGATCGCTATTGGCTGATTCAATTCGGAATGCATCTAATGCAATATCTTGGGTAGCCGATCCGAATGCCACTAATAAGGCGCACCAAACAACTGAGTTCAGGGCCAGCTTAGGATCGAGCGTAGACATTCCTAAGAGACCGAAAATAATGAGTACTTGCGCAAATAGCAACCAACTACGACGCCGACCAAATAATTTCGTTAGCAGAGGAATTTGCAAGCGATCAACAAGCGGAGCCCACATCCACTTGAATGCATAGATGAGTCCAACCCAAGTTAAGTAGCCAATAGTACTGCGATCAATGCCTGCCTCACGCAACCAAAAGCTGAGTGTTCCAAGTATTAATAGAAGAGGTAGGCCAGCAGAAAACCCAAGAAATAACATTCGAAGGCAGGGCCATTCGAGATAAACCCGAAAATCAGCAAGCCAAGACTGCGCTGCTTTCAGCACAGTTCTAGGCGCTACGGACGCGGAACAGCGCCAAGCTACCAAAGAAATTAGGCATCAAGGTCACTTGTTGACCATCATGCAAGATGCATTGATCAATCACCTTGAGGCCAAGGCTGGAAGCCAACTTCTCAAAATCGTCCACAGTGAGTACGCGCACATTGGGTGTGTTGTACCACTGATAAGGCAAGCTCTTGGATACCGGCATACGACCAAGCCCTACTGCCAAACGATGTGACCAGTGGCCAAAGTTCGGGAAGGATACGATAGATTCTTTACCAACACGAACCACTTCACGCAAGATCTTTTCAGTCTGATGAATAGTTTGCAAGGTTTGTGAGAGCACTACGGTATCAAAACTATTGTCTTCAAAAAGCGCTAAGCCGCCCTCTAAGTCCTGCTGAATTACATTCAGACTTTTTTGTACGCAAGAGAGAACACGTGCATCATCGATCTCTACGCCATAGCAATGAACAGGTTTTTGTTTCTGCAAGAACTCCAAGAAACTGCCATCGCCACAACCCAGGTCGAGTACCTGACTATTTGGGGCAATCCATTTAGCAATCGCTGCAAAGTCTGCGCGCTTATTGATGTTACTCATGACTGAGCCTCCAACATTTGCGCAAAATAAGCTCTTACTAGATTGTGATAACGCTCATCATCCAATAGGAATGCATCATGCCCATGAGGAGCATCGATCTCCGCATAAGTCACTTCACTCTTATTGCTCAATAAAGACTGGACGATCTCACGGCTACGATTCGGCGGGAATCGCCAATCCGTTGAGAAGCTCACTACTAAGAACTTAGCCTGCACATCTGCTAAAGCATGATTGAGACTACCGTCATAGCGGCGTGACGGGTCAAAGTAGTCTAAGGCACGAGTAATCAGCAAATAAGTATTAGCATCAAAGTAAGTTGAGAACTTATCACCCTGATGACGCAAGTAACTTTCAACTTCGAATTCCACATCAAAGCTAAAGCGGTAGTCATTTGATTCGCCATTGGGGCGTTGTAATTCGCGCCCAAATTTTTCAGCCATATCATCATCAGACAAATAGGTGATGTGACCCACCATGCGAGCTAAACGCAAGCCACGTTTTGGTACTACGCCATGCTCGTAGTAATTGCCGCCATGAAAATCGGGGTCCGACAAAATCGCATTGCGCGCCACTTCATTAAACGCAATATTTTGTGCGCTCAGTTTTGGAGTAGAAGCAACTACCACACAGTGATCTATGCGCTTAGGAAACTGGATTGCCCAAGCCATTGCCTGCATGCCGCCCAGACTGCCGCCCATAACTGCAGCAAATTTCCGAATGCCCAACTTATCAGCAAGACGTGCCTGGGTGTTCACCCAATCTTCAACCGTAACTACTGGAAAGTCAGCGCCATAAGGCTTACCGGTTTCTGGGTTAATGCTCATTGGTCCAGTAGAGCCAAAGCAAGAACCCAAATTATTTACACCGATCACAAAAAAATGGTTTGTATCTACAGGCTTTCCGGGGCCAATCATGTTGTCCCACCAGCCGATATCCTCTGGATTATCGGGACTAGGGCCTGCGACGTGATGAGAAGCATTCAGTGCATGGCAAATTAATACCGCATTACTTTTATCAGCATTAAGTTTGCCGTAAGTTTCAATCACTAAATCGTAGCCAGATAATATGGCGCCACTCTGCAAAGGCAGGGGCTCGGCAAAGTGGATAGTATTTCTAGAGAGGTGTAGCTCGCTCATTCTGAGAGGAGGATGCGCAAACTAATATCAGAAGCTTCGGTTGGCAATTTCTTAAAGCCGCTGCGGGCAAATCGATGCCAACGACCCAAAACAAAACTCATCAACATGGCAGCTCGAATGCTGACTTCTTCTTGACCAACCTGAGCCCAAGCGCCACCTTGGGTCTGAGCAATTCGGAGTGCCTGCTTCAATGAAGCTTCAACGCGATCTAGAACCTGCGTAATCCGTTCTTGCAAACGATCGTCTTCTTGTAATAAGGCATCGCCCAATAGCACTCGGGTCATGCCAGGATTCTTCTCGGCAAAGAACAACAGCATTTGCAAAATTCCGCGGGCCTGAGCAAGACCAGATTCTTCTTTTTGGTTGATCTGATTAATCAAGCCAAAGACAGTTTGCTCAATAAAAGAAATAAGCCCCTCAAACATCTGCGCTTTACTAGCGAAATGACGATAAAGGGCTGCTTCAGAAACTTGAATTTTGGCAGCTAAGGCCGCTGTTGTTACGCGCTCACCCTTCGGATTTTGTAACATTTCTGCAAGTACTTGCAAAATCTGCAGACGGCGTTCGCCAGGACGCGGGCGCTTACGAGCCTTACCAGCTTCAGCGTTGCTGTCATCAATATCTGCTGGCTGCAAAGATTCGCGCATGTCTTTACTTACCTCGAACGAATCATTGTACCGAATGCTTGCTCGGTCAGAATTTCTAGCAATAAGGAATGCTCAATACGGCCATCAATGATGTGTACTGAATTCACACCACTTTTTGCAGCATCTAATGCAGAAGAAATCTTCGGCAACATGCCACCAGAGATCGTACCGTCAGCAAACAAAGCATCAATTTCTCTTGCTGTTAAGTCCGTTAATAACTTGCCATTTTTATCCATGACTCCAGGAATATTAGTCATCATCACCAATTTCTCTGCGTGCAAGATTTCAGCCATCTTGCCAGCCACTAAGTCGGCATTGATGTTATAGGCCTGACCCTCGGCACTAAAGCCGATCGGCGAGATCACCGGAATGAAAGCATCATCTTGCAACGCTTTCACTACAGCTGGATTAATCGCCTCAATTTCACCCACAAAACCGATATCTATTTTCTTGCCTGGCTCTGTATCGCTAGGAATCATCATTTTCTTGGCATGAATTAAGCCGCCATCTTTACCAGTCAAGCCGACAGCCTGACCGCCAAAGTGGTTAATCAGCATGACAATATCTTGCTGCACTTCACCGCCTAGAACCCACTCCACCACTTCCATGGTTTCTTCATCAGTAACGCGCATACCTTGAATAAAAGTTCCGGTCTTGCCGATTTTTTTCAGGGCCTCATCAATTTGCGGACCTCCGCCGTGAACCACAACAGGATTCATGCCAACCAACTTTAGTAAGATGACGTCGCGCGCAAAACTTTCTTTGAGGCGCTCCTCAACCATCGCGTTCCCGCCGTACTTAATCACGATAGTCTTACCGTGATACGCGCGGATGTAAGGTAAAGCTTCAGCAAGAATCTCTGCCTTTAACAAAGGCGAGATGTCACTAAGGGCAGGTAATTGCTTGGTCATCGCAAATAAAATTTATTCGCCAAATAATTTTTGGCGGAGTTCGCGACGCTCTTGAGCCTCAAGAGATAAATTGGCTGTAGGCCTTGCAATTAAACGGTTCAAGCCGATTGGCTCACCAGTTTCTTCGCACCAACCATAGTCGCCAGACTCGATACGAGCCAAGGCTTGCTCAACCTTTTTAAGCAATTTACGCTCACGGTCACGTGTACGCAACTCCAATGCGTGCTCTTCTTCAATCGTTGCACGATCGGCTGGATCTGGCACCAAAATATTTTCGCGAAGATGCTCGGTAGTCTCAGAAGCATTCTTCAAGATATCTTCTTTAAGAGTGAGTAATTTTTGACGGAAAAAATCTAACTGCGCAGCACTCATGTAGTCCTTATCGGACATTTTGAGCAATTCCGCCTCAGTTAAAGGTGCGCCCTTTACAGTCTTAGGGCTTGCAGCTTTGCTACTCGCTTTAGTGGTAGCCGCTGGTTTTGTTGCTGTTTTCACCGTCATCTCATTCTTTCCTAGATTTGAAGCATTATTGCCTCATTCTGCCAAACTTTTACAGCTCTTTTATCAATATTTATCAATATTGACCGTGGCCGCGGATTGTAACCGAATCTTCCTAGACCAAACATCCCTCAAGCCCAGCCAGCAGGGTGTCCTTAGGCAAATCAATGCCTATGAAGACCATCCGGGTTTGCTTGGGTTCAGTGCCCCATGGGCCAGCCATATCGCTACCCATCATCTGATGAACCCCCTGGAATACCACTTTTCGGTTACTTCCCTTCACATAGAGCACACCTTTATAGCGCAGCATCTTTTCGCCAAAGACCTCCAGAATGCCACCCAGAAAGTCTTCCAATTTTTTGTGATCAAAGGGTTTATCACTACGAAAAACGAAGGACTGGATGCGATCTGTGTGCCCTGCATGACCATGGTGATCATGGTCATGGCTGTGATCATGATCACAATGTTCATGATCATGATCTTCCTGCTCTAAGAAATGAGGATCGATATCTAACTTCGCATTGAGATTAAAGCCCTTGAGATCCAAAACTGCATCGAGAGGAACCACGCCCTTGGAGATTCCTGTAATTGGAGCCCTTGGGTTCATATGCATCAGGCGCTTACGTAAAGACTCAACTTCAGCTGGCGTTACCAGATCGGTCTTGGTAATAAAGATCTGGTCAGCAAATCCAACTTGACGCTGCGCTTCCTCATGCTCATCTAGCTGATGTGGGCCGTGCTTGGCATCCAACAGGGTTACGACAGCATCTAAAACGTAATGGTCAGCAACGTCGTCATCCATAAAGAAGGTCTGAGCTACTGGGCCAGGATTTGCTACACCGGTTGTTTCAATCACCACACGATCAAAACTGATCTTCTTATCTTTACGCTGCTCCCACAGCTCATTCAAAGCCTCAACCAGATCGCCACGAATGGTGCAACAAATACAACCATTGCTCATCTGCACAATATTTTCTTCGTGATCTTGAACCAAGATGTCGTTATCAATATTCTCTTCGCCAAACTCGTTTTCAATCACAGCAATTTTTTTGCCATGATTTTCAGTCAGAATATGTTTGAGCAAAGTCGTTTTACCGCTACCTAAAAAGCCAGTCAAAATGGTTACCGGAATTAATGCCATGAATGATCCAATCAAAATCTAGAACGAATGCGTTCCCAAAGCGGGAAACCCACTATCTTACCGAGTTCCTCAGTCTTTACCAGCCTTTGCGCGCGGATGCGCTTTATCGTATGCCTGAGCGAGGTGCTGGAAATCTAAAGAGGTATAAATCTGAGTGCTGGCAATGCTGGCATGCCCCAACATCTCTTGCACCGCCCTCAAGTCCTGTGAGGATTGCAAAACATGGCTAGCAAAGCTGTGACGCATCATGTGAGGGTGCACATGAGTAGGCAAGCCAGCGCGTATTGCTAAAGTACGAAGCCGGGCTTGGACAGTGCGGGGTGATAAGCGTTTTCCAGTTGCCGACAGAAAAAGCGCATTGGATTGCTCAGCAAAGCTACTGGTATCTCGGATCTGTCGCCACACATTCAACGACTGCATTGCGGGTTTGCCAACAGGCACCGAACGCCGCTTGCCACCCTTACCTAAGACCGTCACTTCTGCAGCACCCCAATCTAACCACCCAGCCGATTCATTTTGACGATCCTTGCTTTGCATCACATCAATACCCAGTAACTCTGAAAGACGTAAGCCCGAGGAATACAGTAAATCAATAATGGCTGCATCCCGAATCGATTCCAAATCCTTTTTCTCTTCCGCCTCTTTGACCGCTTGATTGACCAAGGAAAGTGCCTGCTCGACTGACAAGGCCTTAGGGAGCGACTTTAAGCGCTTAGGAGCCTTCACATCATCCACTGGATTGGCCACTAAATTACTGGTTACCTTACCAGCACGCGCATCTCGCCTGGCATCCTTTTCTGTTAGCCAGTCATACCAACCACGCCATACTGAAAGTGCTCTGGCAATACTTCTAGATGACTTACCTTTGGAATGTAAACGACCAGCCCAACGACGCACATGACCGTTGCTAACTTTTAGTAAATCAATCGAATCTTCAAGAGCAAAATTTTGGAGATCACTCAGATCCATGCCATACGCTTTTAGGGTATGCGGCGAGAGTTGGCGCAATACGTGCAACTCATGCAAATACTCCCGCATGAGTGGATGAAGATCAGTCGCTTGTAATTTCATAAGCCTGGATACGATCCAGAGCTGCAGCAGTTAGTTCGGCAATCTGGCGCAAATAGAACGCTCCCATATCTGCAGTGAAACGCGTTTCATCCTTGCTCGCTAAGAGCAGCACTGCTGGTGATTGGATGGCACCAATGCTCTTACCTAGCGGTAGACCAATAGCAACCATGCTTTGCCAGCCTGGATCAACAGTAGTTTGGCTCGCCAATAAAGCAACGCTAGCAGCAGCTAATTCTTTAGCTGACCCGCAGAGCGGTGTATCTACCCATGGGCCAAACGCAGAATTTGGTGACAATAATTGCGCAGACTCAACCTCAAATACCTCAGCTAATCCAGAGGTAATTGCTCCCTCAGCATCGGCTTTATTGTTGGCTTTCATTAAGCGCAGCAACCAAGCAACCAAGCTTTGTTGAGTTTTATCATTACGGCTACCAAAGTGCAGCATCTCGCTCAGGCGACGATTGAGCTCTTGATTTTGAGTGCGCAATACTGTCATCCAACGCTCTTGCAATGAGATCGCACGATCTTCATGTGGATGCTTGATGCGGATCTCATTAAAGAGATCAGCATAGCGATCGAAGAAGCCAGGGGTTGCTCTCAGCCACTCAGCAACCAACTCTTCTTGTTCTGCCTGCTTTGGATCTATTGCACTCATGAATTTCTTTCTTAACTTAGTTTTTTTCGCAGGAGTTCATTTACTTGGCCAGGATTCGCCTTGCCTTGAGAAGCTTTCATAATCTGACCAACAAGGGCATTAAATGCTTTTTCTTTACCAGAGCGGAACTCTTCAACCGATTTCTGATTGGCCGCTAGGACTTGATCAATGATTACCTCAATAGCGCCGCTATCGCTAATTTGCTTGAGCCCTTTAGCGTCAATGACTTGATCAACAGTACTCATTGCCTTACCGGCAATAGCCTCATCCCACAAAATTGCAAAGATATCTTTAGAGATCTTGTTGGAGATAGTGCCGTCTGCCACGCGAGTGAGTAATGGGGCCAAATGTTCTGCCTTAAGTGGTGCATCAGCAGTTGCAATGCCTGCACGATTTAAAGAGGAAGCAAATTCACCAGCAATCAAGTTTGCAGCTGCTTTAGCCAGGGGTTTTCCGACTATGGTTAGCAGCTCTTCGAATATTTTTGCAGTATCGCGGTCTTGTGTCAATAATTGCGCGTCATAAGCACTCAAGCCATAATCCGCTTGCCATTGCTGGCGCAATTGTGCGGGAAGGGCCGGCATCCTAGTGCGCACTTCAGCAATCCACGCATCATCAATCACGACTGGTAATAAATCAGGATCCGGGAAATAGCGATAGTCGTTCGCATCCTCTTTGCTACGCATACTGCGTGTTTCACCGCGATCTGGGTCATAGAGGCGAGTCTCTTGAACAACAGTGCCGCCATCTTCAATTAATTCAATTTGACGACGCACTTCATATTGAATGGCCTCTTCCAAGAAGCGGAAAGAATTTAGGTTCTTAATCTCGCAACGCGTACCAAATTCTTTTTGTCCCATAGGGCGAACTGATACGTTGGCATCGCAACGGAAAGAGCCTTCTTGCATATTACCGTCGCACACCCCCAGCCACACTACAAGGGTATGCAAGGCCCTTGCATAAGCCACCGCCTCTGCAGCGCTACGCATTACCGGCTCTGTAACAATCTCTAAAAGTGGAGTACCAGCACGATTTAAGTCGATGCCACTGGAGGATTCGCCATGAGGGCCAATAAAGCCCTCTTCATGAACAGATTTACCGGCATCCTCTTCCATATGGGCGCGAGTTAATTCGACCACTTTTACTTCCTCGCCCACTAGAATTTCTAGAGATCCGCCAACAACCACTGGAATCTCCATTTGACTAATTTGATAACCCTTAGGGAGGTCTGGATAGAAATAATTCTTACGCGCAAAAATACTTGCAGGTGAAATCTTCGCTCCCACTGCTAATCCAAAGCGAATCGCGCGCTCAACTGCTTGGCGATTAAGTACTGGCAATACACCGGGCAAAGCTAAATCCACTGCACATGCTTGAGTGTTGGGTTCTGCACCAAAGCGTGTACTGGCACCACTAAATATTTTGGATTGAGTTTGTAGCTGTGCGTGAGTCTCAAGACCAATAACGACTTCCCATTGCATCATGCCACCCCACTAGCTTGTCGCAAATGCCAATCGGTGGCTTGCTGATATTGATGTGCTACTTGTAATAAGCGCGCCTCAGAAAAGTAATTACCGATTAGTTGCATACCGATTGGTAAATTATTTGCATTAAATCCACAGGGTGTGCTCATTGCTGGCAAGCCTGCTAGATTAGTTGAAAGTGTATAAATATCTTCCAAATACATTTGTACCGGGTCTTCTGACTTCTCCCCTAAACGCCATGCCACATCAGGGGCAACAGGCCCTAGAATGACGTCACACTCTTTAAAGGCCGCTTGAAAATCCGCTGCAATAATGCGGCGAATTTTTTGTGCCTGCAAATAGTAAGCATCGTAGTAGCCGTGACACAAGACATAGGTGCCAATCAAAATACGACGCCTTACTTCAGCGCCAAAACCTTCAGTGCGCGACTTCTGATACATGTCGCCCAAATCTTTGTACTCACTAGCACGATGGCCATAACGTACACCATCAAAGCGACTCAAGTTGCTCGAGGCTTCCGCTGGCGCCAATACGTAATAGACCGGAATAGATAACTTGGTTTTAGGTAAGCTCACTTCAACCAACCGCGCACCTAATCCTTCTAAAGTCTTTGCTGCTTCATTGACCGACTTAGCAACATCACTTGCTAAACCGTCAGCAAAAAATTCTTTAGGCAAACCAATACGCAATCCCTCTAATGGTTTAGCGGGATTTTTGCCGCCTTCTTGCCAACTCTGATTGAGATAGCGGCCATAGTCCTCACCGGAGTCCGCAAGAGAAGTTGAGTCACGCTGATCATGTGATGACATTGCGGAGAGAACTAAAGCGCAGTCCTCTGCTGATTTACCCATGGGGCCAGCTTGATCAAGCGAGGAGGCGTAAGCGATCATGCCGTAACGCGATACGCGTCCATAACTGGGCTTAATTCCGGTTAGGCCACAAAATGCCGCTGGCTGGCGAATTGAGCCGCCAGTATCAGTGCCGGTGGCAATCGGGGCTAAGCCGGCAGCAACTGCAGCAGCAGAACCGCCAGAAGAGCCGCCAGCCACATAGGCGGCATTCCAAGGATTTAAAACTGGGCCATAGGCGGAGTTTTCATTGGAAGAACCCATGGCAAATTCATCCATATTGGTCTTACCGAGGCAGACCATGCCAGCACCATGGGGATTGTTTTCATCTGGAATTCCCAAATTGGAGACAACCGTTGCATCGAAAGGACTCTGATATCCAGCCAAGATTTTGGAGGCAGCAGTCGACTTCCAACCGCGGGTAACGAAGACGTCCTTATGGGCAACTGGAATGCCGGTCAATTTGCCAGCTTTACCAGCGGAAATTAATTTATCTGCTATAGATGCTTGCTCTAAGCTTAAGTGAGCATTCACATCAAGATACGCATTCCACTGCTTTCCAGCCTCAATACGGTCTAAAAAGTACTGGGTTAACTCAGCGCTAGAGACCTCCTTAGAGGCTAGGGCTTTTGCCATAAGCGTGATGGGAGCGTTATGCCAACTCATTCAATCACCTTCGGCACCAGGAAGTAACCATCCTGTTGAGCTGGAGCAGACTGCATGTTCTCAGCGCGGTGATCGGACTCACTCACTTGGTCAACGCGCATGGGCTGAGCCAAATCACGTAGAAATAGGATAGGGTGAGCAAGTGGCTCTAACCCAGTGGTATCAACAGCCTGCATTTCCTCAACCAGAGAAAAAATAGCCTGTAATTGAGGCAAAACAGCCTCGGCTTCTGCCTGATTTAACTCAAGTCTAGAAAGGTGCGCAATGCGCTGGACATCATCAAGATTCATGGGGTGCTAGAGTATCATTCCTATATATTTTTATTAACAACTTCTATTTTCCCACTACATCATGTTTGGTTTTTTCCGCAACTACTTTTCCAATGACCTAGCCATCGACCTAGGAACCGCCAACACCTTAATTTATATGCGTGAGCGGGGTATTGTCCTCGATGAACCCTCGGTTGTGGCAATTCGCCAAGAAGGTGGCCCAAATGGCAAAAAGACCATTTTGGCCGTCGGAAAAGAGGCAAAAGCCATGTTGGGTCGCGTTCCAGGAAATATTGAGGCAATTCGCCCGATGAAAGACGGTGTCATTGCCGACTTCACCATCACCGAACAAATGCTCAAGCAATTTATCAAGCTCGTGCATGAAAGTAAATTATTAAAGCCAAGTCCACGCATCATCATTTGTGTTCCTTGTGGATCTACTCAAGTTGAGCGTCGCGCAATTCGTGAATCTGCATTAGGTGCGGGTGCATCACAAGTATTTTTGATTGAAGAACCAATGGCCGCTGCAATTGGTTCTGGCCTACCAGTTTCTGAAGCTGCAGGTTCGATGGTGGTTGACATCGGTGGCGGTACAACTGAAGTTGGTGTGATGTCATTGGGCGGCATGGTTTATAAAGGTTCCGTTCGCGTTGGTGGCGATAAGTTCGATGAAGCGATTACCAACTACATTCGTCGTAACTATGGTATGTTGATTGGCGAGCAAACTGCTGAATTGATCAAGAAAACAATTGGTTCTGCTTTCCCAGGTGCTGAAGTGCGTGAGATGGAAGTCAAAGGACGCAATCTTTCAGAAGGCATCCCACGAAGCTTCACAGTAACCAGCAACGAAATTTTGGAAGCATTAACTGATCCATTAAATCAAATCGTGACTGCCGTTAAAGCAGCTCTCGAGCAGATTCCACCTGAGTTGGCATCTGATATTGCTGAACGCGGCATGATGCTCACAGGCGGCGGTGCCTTATTACGCGACCTTGACCGCCTCTTGTCAGAAGAAACTGGCTTGCCAATTCATGTAGCAGAAGATCCATTAACTTGCGTGGCTCGCGGTTGCGGTATCGCACTGGAGCGCATGGATAAGTTAGGCGGAGTGTTCTCGCACGATTAAGCGACATACACGTCGATCAGGGAATTGCAACATAGCGCTCCACCACTTTTCAGACAGGGCATTCCGGCCTTACTCAAACTGATTGTCTGTCTGTCGATCAGCATCGCTCTGATGCTGATCGATTTTCGTTTTAAAGCACTCGATCCAATTCGCAACAACATCAATTGGGTTTTGCGTCCTCTTGAATATGTCATGATAGCGCCACGTAATATTTTTGAAGCAGGATCGGAATATTTCACGGCTCGGTCCACGCTTGATCAAGAAAACCAAACCATGAAGATTCGGCAAGCAGAGCTCTCCTTGCTAGCAAATCAGTCCGAATTTTTGATGGTGGAGAATCAAAATTTGCGTGATTTGATGGCGCTGCAAAAACAGGTGCCCTTCAAAACACTGCCTGTCGAGATTCTCTTTAATCCTCCCAATCCGATTTCACAGCGTATTGTGATTAATCGCGGTAGTAATGATGGCCTCAAGCTGGGCAATCCAATCGCTAATGATTCTGGGATATTGGGCCAAGTTGTCCGCCTATATGAACGCTCTGCTGAGGTTTCCCTACTGGAGGATCGTGACTTTGCGGTTCCGGTCCAGGTTGCCCGTAATGGCTTGCGTGCTGCCGTTTTTGGAGCAGGACGAGGCAACCCTCTGGAGCTGCGCTATTTACCAGTAGCTAGCGATTTAGAGGTTGGCGATATTTTAATTACCTCCGGCATTGATGGGGTATACCCACCAGGATTTGCAGTTGCGGTCATTAGCAAAATTGAGCGCAACGCCGATAAGAATTCTTCCAATGTATTTTGCGTGCCGGTGGCAGCAGTAAATCGCTATCGCCAAGCCTTGGCTTTTTTATACGATCCACAGTTTGATGCGAAGGCACCAACAATTACTAACAAATCAAGTAATGGCACACCTTTAACAAATACGCCTGGTAGACGCCAAACTCGCGCGCGAGGAATGCAATGATTGATTTCCAAAGCGGCTACATATTGCGTCCGGTAAATCCGGCCTTCATTTATTTCAGTTTGTTTTGTGCGCTGTTATTAAATCTCTTGCCAATCGGAAACTATGGCTGGGTACCAGACTGGTTGATTCTTTGCATTGTGTTTTGGAATATTCATCAGCATCGCTACGTGAGTGTCATCTGGGCTTTCATACTCGGGCTCATGATGGACGTACATAACTCTGATCTTTTGGGTCTACACGCATTTAGCTATTCACTGATGGCATACCTAGCAATCTCTTGGCACCGACGCATTGTGGCGCTTACCGTTCTATCTCAAGCCTTGCACCTCTTGCCGATCTTTTTGCTTGTATCTTTATTTCCAGTCCTAGTTCATTGGCTACTCAGCGGGGAACTTTATTGGTGGGCGCTAACCGGTGCTATTCAAGCAGTTATTGAGGCAATGCTTTGGCCACTGGCAACTCGCGTATTGTTGGCGCCTCAACGTCGCCCAATTGACGTCGATCACAATCGCCCACTCTAAGAAGCTGTATGGTTTCTTTTAAAAAGCCTGACCTCGACTCATTTCAAGAGCGCATTCATATTGCGACCTTGTTCGTCACTTTTTGTTTCTTGCTTTTAGTGACTCGATTAGTGTGGCTTCAACTTGTTAGTCATGGCAAATATGCCCTACTCGCAGAAAGCAATCGCATAGCGCTAGTCGCGGCACCAGCAAATCGCGGTCTTCTGATTGACCGCAATGGCATCGTGATTGGCCGAAACTACTCTGCACTCACCCTAGATGTAAATGCCGAAGAAGTGAAAGGCAATGTTGATCAGCTCATCAATGAACTTTCCGAGATTATTGATATTTCACCCAGAGATCGCCGCAATTTCAAGCGCTCCCTAGAGGATTCCAGAAATATGGGTACGTTTCCCTTGCGCTCGATGCTCAATGAGGCCGAAACAGCCCGTTTTATGGCTAATCGCTACCGGTTTCCTGGGGTAGAAATCCGCGCCAGAAGCTTTCGGGAGTATCCCTATAACGAGCTAGCCTCCCATCTGATTGGCTACATTGGTCGCGTTTCCCAAAAGGATAAGGAGCGCATGCAGACTGAAATCGAGGGCGCCAATGGTAATGATCCCGATGCTTTACAAGCCTCTTTTTTGCCTGGTATTCAATACGTTGGCAAGATTGGTTTAGAGCAAAGTTATGAAAGTGTATTGCGCGGTGTACCAGGCTACGATCAAGTAGAAATTACTGCCGGTGGAAAACCTGTACGCACTCTCTCTAGTTCACCTTCCGTCCCCGGCAAAAATGTAGTGCTCTCTGTTGATATCAAATTGCAATATCTAGTTGAGCAACTCTATGGTAATTTTCGCGGGGCATTTGTTGCGATCGAGCCAGAGACTGGTGACATCTTGGCATTCGTATCGAAACCCAACTTCAACCCAAATGACTTTGTTGAAGGCATTGATTCAGTGACGTGGAAAGAATTGAATGAGTCGCCGCAAAAGCCACTCTATAACAGACCGCTCAAAGGCATTTATCCGCCGGGATCAACCTATAAACCTTTTATGGCGCTTGCTGCTTTAGAGCAGCAAAAGCGTACACCTTCTCAAACAATTTCTGATCCAGGTTATTTTGAGTTTGGTAATCACACCTTCCGGGATGACAAAAAAGGTGGTCACGGTATTGTTGACATGCAAAAGTCAATCGTTGACTCTTGTGACACGTATTACTACCTGCTTGCTCGCGATATGGGCGTCAACATGATGCATGACTTTATGAAGCCTTTTGGCTTTGGACAAATCACGGGCATTGATTTACAAGGTGAATCCAGAGGCGTACTACCGTCAACAGAATGGAAGAAAAATACCTTCAAGAAACCTGAGCAGCAAAAATGGTACGAAGGCGAAACGATTTCATTGGGCATTGGCCAAGGTTATAACGCTTTCACCATTTTGCAATTGGCACACGGAATGGCAAACATAGCGAATAACGGTATTGTGATGAAGCCCCACTTGGTAAAAGCAATTGAAGATCCCTTTACTCGCAATAGAGTGCTAACTACGCCAAAAGAAAGCTATCGCATTGACCTGAAACCAGAAAATATTGAGTTCATCAAAAAAGCAATGGTTGAGGTAAATGTATCTGGAACATCTACAGCAGCTTTTAAGGGTGCGGGATACGTTGCTGGGGGTAAGACTGGTACCGCCCAAGTCTTTAGCTTGAATTCGAAAGAATATAAACACAGCTCTACAGCCGAGTTTTTACGAGATCATGCTTTATATATTGCATTTGCTCCTGCAGACAAACCCACCATCGTGATTGCAATGGTGGTTGAAAATGCAGGCTTTGGCGCTCAACATGCAGCGCCAATTGCACGAAGAGCATTGGACTACTACATTGAGGGCAAGTGGCCTAAGGAGATTCCTGAATGGAAAAGAGCCCCTTAATCAAAATTAAAAGTTTTTTCTTTGGTATCTTTTCTGGACTAGATCGCCAGCTAGGCCTTATTCTACTTGGATTAGCGGCAATCGGATTTTTTACTTTTTTATCTGCAAGTCAAAATACGCCTGTCCAAATCGCTGATGAGTTACGTAATCTTGCACTGTCATTCTTAGTGATGTGGATTGTTTCTCGCATACCACCGAAATGGTTAGAGACGGGCGCTGTTTGGGTTTATGGATTTGGTATTGCATTACTGATTGCAGTGGCTGTATTTGGCTTAATCAAAAAAGGTGCACGTCGTTGGCTAAATATTGGCATCGTTATTCAGCCCTCCGAGCTTATGAAGATTGCAATGCCGCTCATGTTGGCGTGGTACTTTCAAAAGCGTGAGGGGATTCAGAAAGGTTGGGACTACGTGGTAGCAGGAATCATTCTAGTGATTCCGGTTTTTCTGATTGCACGTCAACCCGACTTAGGTACGGCCCTTTTAGTATTTGCAGCTGGCTTATATGTGATTATTTTGGCGGGGCTACCATGGAAGTGGATTTTGCCTTTTGTGGGGATTGGTGTTGTAGGCATTCTGCTGATCATTATTTTTGGCAGCACAATTTGCGCACACGATGTTGCGTGGCCGTTTGTACACAACTATCAAAAACATCGCGTTTGTACTTTGCTAGACCCCAGTAACGATCCGCTTGGAAAAGGTTTTCATACGATTCAATCCATGATTGCTATTGGCTCAGGCGGATTTTTTGGCAAGGGTTGGTTTCAGGGAACACAAGCGCATTTGGAATTCATTCCAGAAAAGCATACTGACTTTGTATTTGCAGTCTTTTCAGAAGAGTTTGGCTTGCTTGGTAATCTGATATTGATTGGGCTTTTCTTTGCCCTTATTAAGAGAGGTTTGGCAATCTCAGCGAGTGCGCCAAACCTATTTACACGCTTGTTAGGTGCAGCAGTAACACTCATTTTCTTTACTTATTCATTTGTGAATATTGGCATGGTCAGCGGCCTACTTCCGGTTGTTGGAGTTCCTCTGCCATTTATTAGTTATGGTGGTACCGCTTTGGTTACCCTTGGATTTGGTGCGGGCATATTGATGAGTATTCATCGGCATCGTCGCCTGGTGCAAAGTTAACTCATCAATAGAAGGCGTGATTCTTTTTGTATCTTAGGAAATAAAAAAGCCCGGCATCCCGGGCTTTTTTATTAACAAAGGAAGAATTACTTCTTACGCTTGTTAACTGAATCTTTAAATGCTTTACCAGCAGAAAACTTAACAGTTTTAGCAGCAGCAATTTTGAGTGGCTCGCCAGTTTTTGGATTGCGGCCCATGCGTGCAGCACGCTTGCCAGATGCGAATGTACCGAAACCGATCAGTTGTACTGAGTCGCCTTTGGTAACAGCCTTAATGATTGTATCGATTGCAGAATTCAATGCGAATTCTGCTTTGGCTTTAGAAATCTCCGCGTCGTCAGCAATCGCTGCGATTAGTTCGGCTTTGTTCAAGTGAAGCTCCTTATAGATATTGATGTCAGCGCACATTACGCTTATATGATTTTAACCACAAAAAATTACAAAAATAAAGCAGCGTTACAGCAATTTTTTAATTCCACTACAAATTAGTCTTCCAAAACGACTATATCGGAAACAAAATATTCCGTATCTCCAAAACAGTTTGTTGGCAAACCAATGTGCTGTTCGTATTTTAGGGCTACTTTTTTGCCTAAATTAGCATTTATTTTTTGTGCCACACCATCCTCACGCACCGTAAAGAGGAATTTTTCTGACATGGTTCCGGGCATTGAAACCATAGCCAACTCGCCCTCCCAAGTTTTACAAATATAGCCGCGATTAGAGAATTTCTGGATATATCCAGCGCGCTCGCCATTTCCATAGCTCCAAGTGAGCATTGCCCAAGTATATGCCGAAATACCCACTAACCCAATTAAAACAAGGCTTAAAAGCCACTTTATAAACCCATTCATACGATCTTCCTCAATTAATCCCCACATAAACCCTAGTTGGGTGTCTGAACCTACTTTTACTGAGTATATGAGCATCCCCACATTAGAAATAGTCAAACAAGGGCTCGCAGACAAATTAAAATGTTAGGGGTTACCTCACTTTGGCAAGTTCCATGCAAATTCGTCACATTGTCTTTTTTATTTTTATAGCCTCGGCTATTTATGTTTATTTCAGAGGCAAAGTACGCTTTGGGGTGTTGAGATCGCTCATGGACTATCAAGTACTTTTAGCACCCATTAATACGCTTTTATATTTATTCTCTAAGGTAAAAGCGAGTGCTTTTATCCCGGTAAGTCAATTTCCTGAAATGAAACTCTTACAGAATAACTGGGAAATCATCCGCCAAGAAGCGCTTTCATTAAATGCGGATGGGGCTATTACGGCAGCAACCGGCTATAACGATATTGGCTTTAATTCCTTTTTTCGAACTGGGTGGAAGCGCTTTCATCTCTATTGGTATGGCAAAGACCTACCCTCCGCGCAAGCCAACTGCCCTAAAACAGTTGCACTCCTAAAATCCATCCCTACTGTGAAAGCAGCGATGTTTGCATCTTTACCCCCTGGAGCAACCCTAGTCCGCCATCGCGACCCATATGCAGGATCACTGCGATATCACATTGGCTTAGTAACCCCAAACGATCCTAAGTGCTTTATTGAGGTTGATGGAGAACGTTATTTTTGGAAAGATGGCGAACCGGTCATGTTTGACGAAACCTATATTCACTTCGCCGCCAATGAAACTGATCATCAGCGCATTGTCCTATTTTGCGACGTTGAAAGACCGGTTTATACAAAACCAGTGCAATGGATTAATCGCTGGTTTGGGCGTTATGTCATGAGTGCGGCAGCATCTCAGAACGTTGAAGGCGAGAAAGTTGGCTTTGTGAATGTGGTATTTAAATACTTCTATTACCTCAGAGCACAAGCCAAAAAGCTGAAGGCCTCATATCGAAGCATTTATTACATTGGTAAATGGGCCTTGATTCTGGGGATCTTGTGGGCGATCTTTTGGTAATTTAGGGCCCAAGAGCCTGAATAATTTGCTCAAGACTAATGGAGCCCCAAACCTCCACTCGCTTCTGCCGACTGTTTTGCCCGGAAACGAACTGAATCTGTTTTTGGGGTACTTTAAGTTGCTTTGAAAGCCAGGCCAATAGAAGCTCATTTGCCTTATTTTCTTGTGCGGGCGCTTGCAAGGAAATCTTTAGACAGCCATTATGCAAGCCCACTACTTTAGTAAGTTTTGCGCCCGGCTGGCAATATAGATTTAAGGCAATTCCAGTAGGGGTTTGTTTTAACCAATGAGGCGTCATTAAAGTACTTTAAACTTAAACCATGATTATGAAGAGTTCTAAAACGCTGGATCACCTATTTGCAAACAATCGCGACTGGGCCGAAGGAATGATCGCTAAAGATCCTGATTTCTTTAAGCGTTTAGTGAGTCAACAAGCTCCAGAATACCTCTGGATTGGATGTGCCGATAGTCGCGTCCCAGCCAATGAAATTGTTGACCTTTTGCCAGGCGAACTATTTGTTCATCGCAATGTGGCTAACGTTGTGGTGCACACCGACTTAAATTGTTTGTCGGTTATTCAGTTTGCTATTGACTTATTAAAAGTTAAACATATTTTAGTTGTTGGGCACTATGGTTGCGCAGGCGTACATGCTGCGCTTAGCGATCGCCGCATTGGGCTTGCAGATAATTGGTTGCGACACGTTAAAGATGTTCACCAAAAACATGAGCGTTATCTAGGTGAAGTGTTGCCTACCCCCAAGCGACAAGATCGTCTGTGTGAACTTAATGTTATTGAACAGGTTGTCAATGTATGCGAGACCACGATTGTTCAAGATGCCTGGTCTCGTAACCAAGATCTCACCGTACATGGATGGGCATATCGTCTTGATACCGGAATCGTTAAGGATTTAGGGATGTCTTGTAGCTCGATTGAAGAAATGGGAATGCGCTACAAAAAAACCTTAACGCGTTACGACTCTGAGTAAGTCTCATTTGCTCAAATCTTTTTCGAATCACATAGTTGTAGCTTTTCTTAAGCTTCTTTCCTTATTGCCCTATTGGCTTTTAGTGTCTATCGGTTATGGCTTGGGTTATATTGCCGCACGTATACCGGGCGATAGAAATCGGACTGTAAAAATAAATCTGCATTTATGTTTCCCTCAGCTAAATGCAGCTGAAATTGATCAGCTCAGCCAACAACACTGGCGACTACTTGGTCGTAGCCTAGTTGAGAAAAGTATTATTTGGTTGGGCAGTAGAGATCAATTAAGCAACATGATTGAGATTAAATCTGCTGTCGATCTCGCGAACAAAAAACCTCGAATTCTGGTCAATATGCATTTCACGGGTATTGAAGGTAGCATTATTTTGAGCGCCCTAGCAAAGCAAAATGGTTGGCCTCGAACTTCTGGATTTTTTCAAAGAATGAAGAGCCCGTTTTTTAACCAAAAAATTATTGAATGGCGAAATCGTTTTGGAGGAAACTCTATTGATCGCCAGGGAAACTCCAAGCAAATTATTCGAGAGATTCGCAATGGCGACTTCATCATCATTGCTCCTGATATAGATCTTGGTACAAAAGATTCCGAGTTTGTTCCTTTTTTTGGCATTCAAACCAATACGATCACAGCAGTTTCACGGCTGGCCAAAATTACTGGGGCTGAGGTTTGCTTAATGACCACAACTTTAAAAGCCGATGAATCTGGCTACCTTTGCCAAATCAGCAAGCCCCTAGAAGACTTCCCAGGAGCAGATCCCAAAATAGATACCGCTCGCCTTAATCAATATTTTGAAAAAGAAATTCGCCTTCGTCCCGCCGAATACTACTGGGTTCATAAACGCTTTAAAAATCCCCCCAACAATAAAGCCAACCCCTATAAGCCTTCTATCTAAAGGTCTTTTGACCTATCATTAAGGGATGACTGAGCGCATTGGGCTATTTGCCGATCTTCATAGCAACCTAGAGGCTTACGAGGCCTGCATGGCCAAAGCTCAAGCGCTTGGCGTGACCCGCATGGTCTTTTTGGGCGATCTTATTGGCTATAACGCAGACCCAGTAGCAGTGATTGATCGAATTGCCGATTTAGTTGATGCCAAAAAGGCGATCGCCATCTTAGGCAATCATGATGAGGCAGTTTTCAAAGATCGCCGTAACCAAATGAATGCCAGTGCAAATGCGGCAATTGAGTGGACCAAGACTCAGCTCAAAGAAAGTCATATTGAATTTCTAAAAAATTTACCCCTGATAGTCAACGAGGAAAAAATGTGTTTTGTGCATGCGTCTGCACACAACCCTGCTGACTGGAATTACATTACTGACAGCATGAGTGCGTGGCGTTGTGTGCAAAACTCCGGAAAGGCTTATACCTTTGTGGGCCATGCGCATGAGCAAGCCCTTTTTTATCAAAGCGCTGTTGGCAAACTCATTCGATTTGCGCCACATCCTGGTGATGAAATTCCTGTTCTACAACATCGCCAGTGGGTTGGGGTTGTTGGATCTCTAGGCCAACCAAGAGATGGAAACCCAGAAGCGTGCTTTGCAGTTTTTGAGCCTGGATCTGAGGCGCTGACTTTTCACCGAGAACCTTATGATCATTTTTCTGCCGCAGATAAAGTTAGGCGTGCAGGCTTGCCAGACGATTTAGCCAATCGTTTAATTACTGGCAAATAATCAATGCCTATCAATACTGAAATTAAGGCAGTAGATGATATTTTCCAAGAGGGCAAAGTAGTTGATGGCTTTGTGCTGGGAAAAGAAGTTCATAGAGGCGGCATGGCTACTCTTTTTACCGCCACTAAGGAGGGCATTGATGTTCCCATCCTACTTAAGATTCCACGAGTCGGGAGAGATCAGCCCGTTGAGAGCTTAATTGGCTTTGAAACTGAGCTAACCATTCTTCGCGCACTCAAGAGCCCCTATGTTCCCAAGTTCTTGGGGGCAGGCAACATGGCAACTCATCCATATATTGCAATGGAAAGAATTGAGGGTCGCCCGCTAGAAGACTACATCAAGGAGGGTAAGGTTTTTACCGTCGATGAGGCAGTAAAGATTGGGGCGGATCTAGCGCAAGCAGTTCAATCTTTGCACTCACAAGATGCAATTCATCTAGACATCAAGCCAGAAAATATTCTGATTGACGATAAAGGCAAATTAACGCTCATTGATTTCGGTCTATCCCATCATGCGCGTTACCCTGATTTACTTGCCGAAGAAATGCGTAAGGGCGTAGGCTCTGCACCTTATATTTCACCGGAGCAAGTAACTGGCATTCGTTCTGATGCGCGCAGTGATATTTACTCCATCGGCGTCATCATGTACGAACTCTTAACTGGGGAATTGCCATTTGGTAATCCGCAAAGTCTGAGCGGCTTGAGAAGACGCATGTGGGCAAAGCCATTCCCGCCGCGGGCAATCCGCCGAGAAATTCCTCGCTGGCTACAAGAGGTGATCCTAAGATGTCTAGAGCCACGAGCTGCAGATCGATATCAAAGTGCCGCACGCTTGCGTCAAGTATTGCGGGATCCAGAAGGCGTCACACTCACCGAAAGGGCTGATCGAGTTGAGCCACTGAGTTTTTGGCAGAACCTTAAAGTCATGTTTAAGGCTGCAGGATACGAGCCCTCACCAAGTCCGCGGCCGAGCATGGGCAATTATGATGCGCCATTAATGATTGCTGCGATTGATACAAGACAATCAGATGAAGATTTACGGGAGCGCATGCAACTCACTACCAAAAACTTATTACTTGCTTATCCCGAGAGTCGTTTAGTTTGCTTAAGCACAATTAGCAGCACCCCCACTTTTGAGGGCAATCAAGAAAATGAAACCGCAAGCGGCATTGTGCGTGGTCACTTAGTCCAATTAATGGAATGGGCAAAGCCTTTGAAGCTTCCTCCAGAGCGAATCTCTTATCACGTTCTTGAGGCAATGGATCCTGCATCACGGATTGTAGAGTTTGCAAAAGATAATGATGCGTCTCTCATCTTGATTGGAGCATCACACAAATCCCCCAACATAGTAACGCCCTGGAGAACCTCCATGACTAAGATTGTTGAGGAAGCCCCATGCAGCGTACATATTGTTAGAGCCTGATTAAGAGCTTTATCAGCTCAATCCAGTAATTGCCGGATAATGCAGACATGGAAGAAAAAGTACGCGTTTCGAAACTGTTATCTGAATTAGGGCTATGCTCGCGTCGCGAAGCAGACTCTTATATTGAGCAAGGCCTTGTATCGGTTGACGGCGAAGTAGTGAACGAACTTGGCGTACGTGCTTATCGACATCAAAAAATTGAATTGCAGTCTGGTGCTAAGGCTCAACAAGCATCTCGTATTACCGTCATTCTGAATAAGCCAGTTGGATACATCTCTCACTATGACGATGAGCAAGAGTATCAACCGGCAGCTTCTTTAATTACGCCTGAGAACTATTTTGGTAGCCCGCTTGATAAAGGCCGCAACCCCCGCTTTAATACCAAAGGCTTAGCGCCGGCCGGAAGGCTTGATATTGACTCTACCGGATTATTAGTACTGACCCAAGATGGTCGTATTGCCAAGTTATTAATTGGTGAAAACAGTCCAATTGAAAAAGAGTATTTAGTTCGCGTTGAGGGAGCTCTTTCTTTTGAAGATTTGGATCGCCTAAAACATGGCCTCTCTTTGGATGGCGTTGCCCTCAAGCCAGCACAAGTCAGTTGGCAAAATGAAGATCAATTACGCTTTGTATTGCGGGAAGGCCGCAAGCGCCAGATCCGCAGGATGTGTGAAATAGTTGGACTCAAGGTCATTGGCCTCAAGCGCGTCAGAATAGGTCGGATTTCTCTTGGCCCACTGCCACCAGGTCAATGGCGATTTGTCAGGCCTGAAGAGCAATTCTAGGCAGGCACACCCGCTTATAATTGCGTCCAAACTAGATTAATCAGCGCAGAATTACCATCGAAACCACCACCTCCAGCACTCCAGCCGCAGAAGTATTACGACGTCGCAGCTTTGCCATCATTTCTCACCCAGATGCTGGTAAGACTACGCTGACCGAAAAGCTATTGCTTTACGCAGGGGCCATTCAAATTGCTGGCAGCGTTAAGGCCCGTAAAGCTAGTCGACATGCAACCTCCGACTGGATGGAGATCGAGAAACAACGCGGTATTTCCGTAGCCAGCTCAGTAATGCAAATGTAGTATCGCGACTGCATCATTAATCTGCTAGATACGCCTGGTCACCAAGATTTTTCTGAAGATACTTACCGCGTTTTAACCGCGGTGGATTCTGCCCTAATGGTGATTGATGCAGCTAACGGCGTCGAATCTCAAACCTTACGTCTACTTAAAGTCTGTCGTGCCCGCAATACGCCAATTGTTACCTTCATTAATAAGATGGATCGCGAAGTTAAGCCGCCCATGGAGTTAATGGATGAGATTGAAACTGCTTTAGGCATTGAAGTGGTTCCCTTTACTTGGCCGGTTGGCATGGGCAAATCTTTTGCGGGCGTGATTGATATCGCCAATATGCGCATGCGCATGTTTAAAGCGGGGGAAGATCGTGTTACCGAAGACTCGCATGCCGTAGTTGATGTAAATGATCCCGCACTTAAAGCGCGCCTTGGAACCGATTTAGAAAATGCACTAGCAGAAGTAGAACTCATCAAGGAGGCAATGCCGGCCTTTGATCAAGAAGCCTTCTTGGCGGGCCGTCAGTCCCCGGTATTTTTTGGCTCAGCAATTAATAATTTCGGTGTACGCGAAATCTTAAACACCTTAGTTGAATTAGCACCATCTCCAGGATCACGTAAAGCTCTACAACGTGAAGTAAGCCCTGCTGAAAATAAATTCTCTGCCGTGGTGTTTAAGATTCAAGCCAATATGGATCCAGCACACCGAGATCGGGTTGCATTCTTGCGGATCTGTTCTGGACACTTTCAACGCGGCATGAAATTAAAGATTTGTCGCAATAACAAAGAAGTGCGTACCAATAATGCCCTGTCCTTTCTTTCACAAAGACGCGATATTTTGGATGAGGCATTTCCTGGCGATATTATTGGCCTCCCAAACCATGGCTTGTTACGCCTAGGAGATACGCTTACGGAAGGTGAGCAATTGCAATTTACAGGCCTGCCATTTTTTGCTCCTGAAATTTTTCGCATGGTTGAATCTGCTGACCCCTTGCGCTCTAAGCAATTAAGAACCGGCCTCATGCAACTCGGTGAAGAGGGCGCCATTCAAGTTTTCCGCCCTATGACTGGTGGAACAATGCTCTTGGGGGCCTTTGGTCAACTGCAATTTGAGGTTGTAAGTCATCGCCTACAAACGGAATATGGTGCTGAAGTGCGCCTACTGCCTGCCCGCTATAGCCTAGCACGTTGGGTCAGCTCAGATGATCCTGTTGCCTTGAAAAAATTTACTCAAGAGAATATTCATCGTATGGCGGAGGATGTTGTGGGCGCATCGGTATTTCTTGCTTCGCATAAGTCAGAGCTTGATGTTGCACAACAGCGTTGGGAATCCATTCAATTCCATGCCCTGAGAGAGCATGCGGGCCTCATTTATCAATCTGATTTAGCGGGTTGATTATTTACTTTTAATCTGAGGCGCTTTGCAGTTAAACACTGCAATGAGTTGAGTATCGCTATTTCTAATAGCTAGCTGTTTTTCCGTATTGCGCACAGTAGTTGCCGGCTTTTTGAGTTAGCTGCTCAATAGACTCACCGCTACTATTTAAAAAAGTAACCTGAGTAGAATCAGATGCATCTGTATAGACCGCTGCACAAGCGCTCAATAGAGTTAAAAAATAGTCCAGCGATATAAATCTTCATTTAGAGCATTCCTCATTATTAAATTTCTAGATGACTCCAAGTAGCCACCAGCGAGATGCTCAAGTGCATCAAGAGGTCTCTAACTAAAGCGAGGGCACTATCTAGGTGATTAATTGACTCTTAATCATAGCGCCTAGACTTTTAAGCTGTTATTCTGAACTGTGATCACTATTGTGCGCCCTAGATAGGGGGATCTCTTGAGCATCCCTCTCGAATTCATCATTTCATAAATCTAGGAAAACTCATGGCTGTAGGCCAAAATCAAAGAAACAGAAAAAACGACCCCATGCTCACTAAAACAGGCAAGCCACGTCTTGGGCCTTTAAATGCTACTCAGCTCTATAAATTACTTGAGGCTAGCAATAAGCCAAAAGAGAAAAGTAAAATTTTGCGAGCGCTTAGTAAGCACACTGTTGTTGCTGCATAAATACCAAGCCCCGTTATAACGGGGCTTTTTTAATGAAGTGGCGCGAAGTATTTATACCCTCTTCACTAACATTTTCTTTCCTAAGATAACGGTAGAGATGACTAAGAAAGCAAATACTAAATTCATTATTGTGAGCGAATCTCCAAGTAAAACGCTGGCTGCAATAAGGGTGCAAAAAGGTTGTGTGAGCTGAACTTGGCTAACCCGTGCAATACCGCCAATAGCAAGTCCCTCATACCAAAAGAAGAATCCAATATACATCGAGAATAAGCTTAGATAAATGAAGCTAGTCCAGGCTATGGGACCCGTATTAATGTATTGCGGATCAAATGTGACATAACTCACCACCAAATTGATGGGTAGCGAAATCACGAGTGTCCAAGAAATTACAGACCGTGGATTCATTTTTCGAGAAAGCTCACCACCCTCTACATAACCTACGCAAGCACAAATACCACCGAGAACCAATAAGACATCTACATAAGTAAAGCTTCCGGAGCTTTTTAGTAAGGCATATATCACCACCAATGCCGCGCCCAATAAAGAAACTAGCCAAAAGCCTAGGGATGGCCTCTCTTTAAAACGAATCACGCCAATGACGGTAGTAGCTAAGGGCATCATGCCCAAAATGACTGCACCATGGGATGAAGATCCTTCGGCCATGGCAACAGTAGTAAAAATTGGAAAACCAAAAACGACCCCCAAAGCAATCACTACGAATTTAGTGAAATCCGCCCTGGTAGGCATGGGTTCTTTTTTATATATCAGGTAAGCCAAGGCAACTACCGCTGCGAGCGTAGCCCTGCCGAATGCAATGAAGTATGGATCGAAGCTCAGAACTGCAATCTTGGTCACTGGCAAAGTTAAACTAAAAATCAAAATACCAATAAAACCGATGAGCATTCCTTTGGTTTCTTTATTCACTGTCACCCTTTGTGTATCAGTCCATTGTATTGAGGAATCTGTAGACTGGCTTAAAGCCTATGAAATCATTAGCCCTTATTATTGCTAAATGACTACAACTCGATTTTGCTTAGTGCGCCATGGAGAAACTGACTGGAATGCCGAGCGCCGCCTTCAGGGCCATACTGATACTCCTTTAAATGCCTGTGGCTTAGCTCAAGCAACCCAGATGGCCAAGGTGCTTAAAGATAGCTGTTTTCAATTTGATGTTCTCTACACCAGCGACTTACTAAGAGCTAAGCAAACTGCCAATGCGATTGAGAGTCTCTATACAGTTTCTGCCATCACTCACAGTGCATTTCGAGAGCGTCATCTTGGCGCCCTCCAGGGGCTCACTATTAGCGAAGCAGCGGATTCAGAGCCAGAGCTCTGGCAAGCCCACATCAGCAGAGATATTCACGAAGAATTACGTGGTGGAGAAAGCATCCTGCAATTTGCAAACCGCATCAAAGTTGCACTTGAAGAGATCCAAGAAAAGCATACTGGCAAAACAATCTTGTTGGTCAGCCATGGCGGAGCTCTGGATATGATGTATCGAATGGCAAGTAATCAAGCATTAGATGCCGAGAAAGCCGTGACCGTTCCAAATGCATCACTCAATTGGATTAGTTGGAATGGATCTAACTGGAAGGTGGAGAGCTGGGCAGACACCAGCCATCTTGATGGTTTGGCATTAGACAACCTAGATCTATAGCCACCTCCATACCAAGGTAGTTAGCAAATAAGCCACCAAAAGGTGGCTTATTTACAGTAGATCACTTCGCCGCTTGTAATTTATTTTGATCTGATGCGCAAAAGTCAACAATCACATCTGCAAAATTTAAATAGCGAGAATTGCTCTTTCTAAATTGATCAATTTCTGCAGCAAGTGGTGAAGCTACGCCTTTAAAACCAGCATCCTCATATCCAGGGTGATACGGTGCCTCTTCAACAAATTTGTTTGTCATACATTAACCTTATTCAGTAAGTGCTCAAAGCGATAACGCCATTAAGCAATATAGAAATAGACCTGCATCTGCAGACCATGAGTAAATTTCCTACTAAATTATTTGCGAAGGTTTTGCATAAAGACTCTCCCAAAACGGCCCATCAGCTACATATCAATGCCATGCAAATGGATGCCGCTCCCCCTGTCCTTGATACCTGAGAGATTCACACTAAGCCTAGCTTAGTGCTTGCTCCTTCGGTGCACCATAAATGGTGGCTCTCCAGACGGCTATTTAGGATAAGCAGTACCTTCCTGTGGGATACCTGAGCGTTCATGGGAGTTTGCGCCTTCGGTGGAGGGTTACCCCTCACTCTCCTGCTTACTCAGATTATATCCTGATGAACTGAATTCAGAAGTAGTGATTTATACCAATGTCTCTACAAAGACATGGCTAGGATAGAGAGCCCTGAAATGAGCATTACGAGTTCCATTAACAATAAAAACTTCTTTTCAGGCAAGGCCAAAACAATTCTTTTGGAAAAAATTGAGCCAACCAATACGCAACCACCAATCAAAAGACCCTGAATAATTGCTATCGTATTTAAGAACCCGAGCTGATGAAAAGTAATGCCCTTAGTAAACAGAATTGATAGGCTACTAGCGGCCTCAGTACCCAAATAGGCTCCCTTTGTTAAGCCAAAGGCTAAGAAGAACGGGGTATTAATTGCACCCGTCGTTGCCACTATGCCAGTGAGATAACCAATTACAGCGCCTACCAAACTCATTTGCCATAGCTTTAGATAAAAATTCTGCTTACGCATCCACCTACGAATTGGGATGAGCAGAATGAGGAAAAGGCCAAGAGTAATCTCAACGAGTCGATCATTTAGAGTCACTAAGGTATTGACACCTAATATCACCGCAGGTATTGCGGTAACGCTATAGACAAAACATACTTTCCAGTTAATGACGCTCCACCAAAGGAAAATACGAGAGAGGTTTGCGACCGTAGCCACAAGTGCAATGACTGGAATTGCTTGAACCGGCCCATAAAAATACACCAGGGCAGGCATTAAGATGATCGTGGTGCCAAACCCAATTACCCCACCCAAAACTCCGGCACCCAAACCTAGAGCCCCTAGGACAAGGGCCTGTAGGAGTAGGTCTTGAAACATCAAGAAAGTAGCTCGCTAATCTCAATCAAATTTTGATCAGGGTCACGAACATACACAGAGTTTATTTTTGCAGTTGCTCCAGTGCGAAGGACCGGCCCCTCGATAATCGGCCAAGCCTCTTTTTCTAATTGCAGAATCACTTCTGCAAGAGGTCTATCGGCAATAAAGCAAAGATCTAGAGCTCCTGGAGTTGGAATGTTGGCCTTAGGCTCAAACTCTTTCCACTTGATGTGTAAATTAATCTTTTGATTACCGAACTTAAAAGCTTTGCGCTCTACTGGCGGAGATCCACCAATGAATGACTCTAACTGCATACCCAATACACGCGTATAAAAATCAATACACTCAGCCTCTTTTGCAGTAGTCAAAACAAGATGGTCCAAATGATTAATCATGACAGTGCCTTTAATTTTGTGGGCAAGCATTTGCCATGGTTTTTCCGGCAATACGATCTTTTACCCAAGGTAGATATAAAGGCCCAGCGGTGCCAGGTGTAGAAAAGTGAGTTTGCTCTCCTGGCAATTGAACTCTGCCAATGTTGCCACCCAACTTGCACATCTGCTTTTGATATAGCTCGCCCATCACAGGAGGTACAACGGTATCTTTCGTGCCCCAATAAATAATCACGGGGGCCACAGGTTTGACTGGATTAACGCTTCCCTTCAAAAATGCTTGCGCCCATGCCAAAGTATTTTGTGCCTTTGGCTTTAAAAGATTTTTGTACCCTGCCCCATAGGCATAGCTCAAGGTATCAGCCGATGCATGAAGACATTTATTAGAGTAAATTTTGTCGATCACTTTTGCACCATCATCCGTTAACAAATCAGTTAACTTCAGATTGGGGAACGCCGCCTGAGTGCCCCATAGAGTCATTGAAAAATGCGCAAAGTTAAATACATTGTCAGAAAAACTAGCGCTTAACTCGCTGATCATTTTTTCTGATATTGCTTGATCAAGCTTGGTTCCAGGCATTGTTACCGCAACATCATAGGGGGCGAGAGCCACAAAACCTACTGGCTGAATATCATCAAACGCAGTACCTTTTTTAGAGATGTAATCTGGCATGCTAGCAGCGGCAATCGTAGTGCCGCCACCTTGTGACCAACCATAAATGATTGCCTTTTTACCAGCACCGGTTTCTTGCATTGAGCCGACCGCTCTAATGGAGTCAATCGTATCTTTGGCTTGCGTAATAGCAACTGCGTACTGATGCTTGCCGCCGCCGCCTAGACCCTGATAGTCGGTGCCAACCACTACATAACCCTCTTTAATAAAAACCTCTAGGTTTGGAAGCCCGTAGTCTGACCACGAGTTTCCATCTAATAAAAAATATTGATTTAAAGGAACCGCGGGATTGGTCAGCTGAGATGGGCCACAGCTTTGCGCAGTTCCAGTGGTTCCATGTGCCCATGCCATGACAGGCCGACCTTCAGTAGGGGCCTTGCCTACTGGAGCCACTACTAAGGCCGTAGAAATAGTTTTTCTATCGCCTACGTCTGATGAAATATAAGCAATGCGCCATGCTTGTGCGCCAGGCACCGCAGTTGGAATTTGTTCTTTTTGAATTACCTGCCCTAACTTACCGTCTGGGCTCATTTTGCCCACAGCTTGATAAAAGGCAGGGATTGATGGCTCCGCGCAGGCAATACCAAAGCTTGAGCCAAGGAAAATAGATAGAACAGCAGCTTTGTATAAGACTTGTTTCATTTCAGGCTCCCCCTATATACAGATAAAGCTATTCTAGTGGGTCTTTAAATACTCTAACACCCAGGCTGCGTCGCTATCGCTCGGAAAAATGGGATAGTGAACAGCCTCAATTACGCCATGATTAGCGATCAAAGTAACGCGTTTTAATAAAGTCATGCCAGCGCTGATAAAAGTTGGCATCTTGAGCGCCTTCTGAAACTGATAGTGAACATCACTGACAACTGGAAACGGCAAATGCAGTCTATCGGCCATCTCTTTTTGATACTCAGTAGTTTGAACACTTAAACCTATCACCTGCGCACCAAGTGATTGAAGCTCTTGATAGTGGTCCCGGTATGCACAGCTTTGGGGTGTACAGCCCCGAGCACCAGGAATCTGGTCCCAGCCCTCAGGCAAAGCCACATTAGGCTGCCCCGTCATTGGATAGCAATAAATGATGAGCTTTTGCTTGATACTGCCAAGATCAATCATCTGACCATTAGTGGCCAGCAATGTGACATTGGGAAGCTTCATGCCCTTTAGATGATGAGCGGCTCCATCATCTTGGGGAATGGGAAGGTCAGCGGGGAGTTCATTAATATTTGTCATGGCTCATTTAATTGAATTACTAGCTCTAAAACCTTAGTCAAAGAATTACCTTCGTAGTTTGGTTTTTCACCTATCTCCTCAAAAGGATGGCCAAGACGGTTCACCCAAAATACATCAAAACCATACCACTTGGCTGCCAGAGCATCCCATGCGTTACTGGATACAAATAAAACTTCTGCTTTCTGAACGGGGAATGCTTTTAACAAAAGCTCGTAGGCCTGAGGGGCGGTTTTAAATAAACGTACATCTTCAATTGTGACGACTTTATCTAGGTAGGGCTTTAAACCATTGCTCTCTACTACGGTAGTCAGCATTTCTCTACTTCCATTAGACAAAATGGCTGTCGAAATACCTTTTTCTTGAATTGTTTTGACAACCCTCAGGCTATCTTCAAAACTAGTGAGCCTGGCGTATTGATCCATCAATCTCTGTTCATTCTCTGGAGTGAGGCTGAGGTTCATTCGCTTAACAACATAGCGTAATGAGCGAATAGTTAACTCCCAAAATGGCAGGTAATATTTACTGCCATTGGGGTTGGGATCACTCATGGTAACCAGGCGGGTATATTCGATTTGTCGATCACGCCACATCAAAGAGAACTCTTGACCACGCCCTGGAAATAGCTCTTCTGCCAACTGCCCCATAGAGTAGACATCAAACAATGTGCCGTAGGCATCAAAGGCAATAAGCTTATACATACCGTTTTCGCTGTGTATTGTGAATTTCTATTGTCATTTAAAACAACGTTTCAGATGGATTACCCCAACCACATGAGCCAGGGATTCAAGCTCCGCCACTAAACCTTGGGGCTTGGA